>NZ_JBITUQ010000017.1:0-128256 GCF_044542515.1 Rhodococcus sp. NPDC078407
ATGATGACCGCTCAGGACATGGACGCGTTGATGGCAGCGTCGGGACCGGAATTCGACCGCCAGTGGTTGACGATGATGATCGCCCACCACACCGGCGCCATCGAGATGGCCAACACCGAAATCGCAGACGGTTCCAATCCTGACGCCCTGGAGATGGCCCGCACCATCGTCGCCACCCAGCAGCAGGAAATCGACACCATGCAGCGGCTGCTCGGCTGACCCGGCCCGCTATAGACAACGATGGCCGCATCCTCTCCGGCGGAGAAGGTGCGGCCATCAACGTTCCACAATTGTCAGGGCTGCGTTCCCGGTACGAGATCAGCTCTCACAGTGACGGTGTGCGCTGCGACGGAGGGTTGGAACTCCCCTCGTTCACCGCTCCGGTGATGGTGTCGGGCGTGAGGTCGAGTCGACGCAGTAATTGTGCGTTCGCAGCGACGATGATCGTCGACAGCGACATCAGGATCGCGCCGATCGACATCGGCAGCACGAACCCGACCGGCGCGAGCACTCCTGCCGCGAGCGGAACCGAGATGAGGTTGTATCCCGCTGCCCACCAGAGGTTTTGCTTCATCTTTCGGTACGAGGCGCGCGAGAGTTCGATCACCGACAACACCGACCTCGGGTCGTCGCTGGCGAGGATCACTCCGGCCGATGCGATCGCGACGTCGGTACCCGCCCCGATCGCGATACCGACATCGGCCTGCGCAAGAGCCGGTGCGTCGTTGACTCCGTCGCCGACCATCGCCACCGTACGGCCTTCGCTCTGGAGTTCAGCGACGTTGTGCGACTTGTCTTCCGGTTTCACCCCGGCGAAGTAGCGGTCCACACCGAGCTCGGTGGCGACGGACTTCGCGACGGCATCGGCATCACCGGTGATCATCACGACCGCGATTCCGCGCGCGTGCAGCGCGTCTACCGCAGTGCGTGACTCGGACCGGATCTCATCGGCGAGCGCGAGGGCACCGATCACGGCCCCGTCGGCGAGGACGTGCAGGATGATCGCCCCGTCCCCGCGCCACCGGTCGGCGACAGCGAGTTCGGATCCGTGTTCCTGCTCGAGCAGTGCCGGCCCGCCGACCTGGATCCGGACGCCGTCGACGTCGGCTGCGACCCCGACAGCGGGGGACGACTGAAAGCCGGCGGCCACCGGGACCGTCAGGTTCCGCGCGCGTGCGGCCTCGACGATGGCACGAGCCAGGGGATGTTCGGAATCTGCTTCTGCGGCAGCGGCCAGCGCGAGAACGTTGTCGGCGGTGCGCCCGCCGGTCACCTCGACTGCGGTGACGGTGGGTTCACCCTTGGTGAGGGTCCCGGTCTTGTCGAACAGCACGGTGTCCACCGTGCGCATTGTTTCGAGTGCGAGCCGGTCCTTGACCAGAACACCGCCGCGGGCTGCGCGTTCGGTGGCGATGGAGACCACCAGCGGAATCGCCAGTCCGAGTGCGTGCGGGCAGGCGATGACCAGCACGGTGATGGTGCGGATGACGGCGTCGTCGGGCATCCCGACCAGAGTCCACACCGCAGCGGTGATGATCGCGGCACCGAGAGCGAACCAGAACAGCCAGCCAGCGGCGGTGTCCGCGATGCGCTGAGCGCGCGAGGTCGAGTTCTGGGCGTCGGCGACCAAGCGGCCGATGCCGGCGAGGGCGGTGTCCTCCCCTACTGCAGTGACCTGGACGCGCAGACCTGAGTCGGTGGCGACAGTGCCGGCGACGACTTGATCGCCGTCGCTGCGGCGGACGGTGCGTGATTCCCCGGTGATCATCGATTCGTCGATGCTCGCCGATCCGGAGACGATGGTGCCGTCCGCCGGTACTCGGCCGCCGGGGCGCACGACAACGACATCACCGCGCTGCAGCTCGGCCGGGGACACCGGCACCACATCGTCGCCGTCGACGCGTTCGGCGGTGTCCGGGAGCAGCGCCGCCAGTGAGTCCAAGGCGGAGGTGGTCTGCGCGAGGGATCGCATTTCGATCCAGTGCCCGAGCAGCATGATCACGATCAGCAGCGCCAGTTCCCACCAGAAGTCGAGCTGATGATCGAGCAGGCCGAGGCTCGCGCCCATCGACGAGGCGAATGCGACGGTGATCGCGAGGGCGATGAGCAGCATCATTCCCGGTGCACGGGAACGGATTTCGCCGATTGCGCCGGTGAGGAACGGGGAACCGCCCCAGGCGTACATCACGGTGCCCAGTACCGGGGAGACCCAGGCGATCCACGACGCGTCCGGCAGCGAGTATCCGAGAAGCATCGCAAACATGTTCGATGCCACGATCACCGGAACGGCGAGGACCAGCATGATCCAGAACAGGCGACGGAACATGCCGACGTGATCGCCGTGACCGGCATGGCCACCGTGCCCGGTATGGCCCTCGTGTTCCTTCTCGCCGTGTGCGGAGTGGGCTGCGCTGTGTCCGGATGCATCGTGGCCCGGTTGAGTGTCCGCCGTCTCGGCTCCGCCAGCGTCGGACTGTGTGTGGTTGTTCATCGCGGTAGATCCTTCTCTCGAAACAAGGTCGAACGGCTACGCGGTGCGTGAATCCGCGGGTTGCGGTTCGGCTGTGTATCCGGCCTCGTGGACGGCGGCGATGACCCGAACGTGGTCGGGCTCGTCGGTACTGGTCACCGTCAGCGTTCCCGCAGCTGCAGATACTTCGACCGTGTCGACCCCGACGACGGCGCTGACTTCTTCGCGTACCGATGCTTCGCAGTGCCCGCACGTCATGCCGGTGACTCGGTAGTTCGTGGTTATCACGATGCCCCTTCGTTTGCATTCTTGGTAACATACCCCCAGGGGGTATATGACGGGATGGCTTGCACCATACCCCCTCCCCGTATATTTCGACAGGGCGAGCGGCTGCTGTCAGGGGCGAATACAGGTCACCGGAGCGGTGCAGTCGAAGTCGTGTCGACGTTCCCGGCGATTAACGTGTATCCATCGACCTGGCATCGACATCGGTGGCCCGAATCGCTGCACGCCCCGACTTCACACTCGAACGCGCATCGTCGCGGACTTTTGTAGGAATACACAGATTTGGTGACCTGGCGAGCGCGACAAGGAGCCCGGTCGACGCACGCCTGTCGGCGGATCGAAAGACATCCGAATCCCTGTATCGACCACTCATGCAGGGACTTTCTTTGTGCGTACCGAAGTTCGCTGCTGCCACCGTCGGCGCGTTCCCTCGTGCTCGGCTGTAGATCTCGACGGACAGATCCGCGTCCTTCTCGCCGCGCCACCGACCAGGCGGTGAATGACGTGCGGATCCCGTCGAGATGCCGAGAGATGTGTACGACTACGGAGCCGGAGACGCAGCCGTCCGACAAGCACGCAGCTGCGTCATCCCCAGACAGTCGAACCCCAGGACCGGATGCGGGCTCAGCACGACGGCGGTCGGGACGTGCGTCGACTCTGTAGGTACGTACAGCCTGTCCCCAAGGGTCGTTCTCGGTGGCATATCCTGGAACGGCATCCAAGAGTGAGGTCGACGCCGTGCGTAGAGGATCCGGACAGTTGGAGGAGTCGATCCTTCGATTGCTCGGTGAGCATCATCAGTTGGCGGTGTCAGAGGCTCGGGAGTTACTTGGATCCGATCTCGCGCATACGACAGTGATGACGGCGCTGGGGCGATTACACGGCAAGAGGCTCGTCGACCGGGAACGACGCGGACGATCGTACGTCTACACCCTCCGCGCTCCCGTCGACGAGCTACCGGCCTTACGAGCAGCGATGCGGATGCGGACCGAACTCGATACGCGAGCTGAGCGAGCCGACGTTCTCGCCAACTTCGTTGCCTCCCTCGATCCGGAAGACGAGTTCGTCCTCCGGAAGCTGCTCTCGGAAGGTTCCGCGCGGAACACGGACCACCGAACATGATGCTGTTGCTCGTCCTTGCCGCGTTGCCGTGGATCATGTCGATCGCATTGAGAACATACTGTGGCCCGGTCGACGACGATGCATCACCACGGGCAACGGTGACGATCATCCCTGTCCTGGCGGCAGTGACGGCCTTCGCTGTCGCGGCGTCCACGACGTCGCTGGCATCGGTGCTGATCGCCTCACAACCTGCCATTGCAGTTGCCGCCGGCTTCGGGATGATCGGGTGGGTCGTCTACAGGCTCGCACTGGCCGCCGGACACATCGTTCGCGTCGTCGCCAGCTCACGAGATGCTGCGAAGTTCGCAGCCGAGGCCGATGTGCGCGGCGGAACCGTCCTCGTCGAATCGACCGAGCCCGACGCCTTCGCCGTCGCCTCCGGTGGCGGCGCAGTGGTGATCACGACAGCGCTCGTCGCGGCCCTGTCGGATGCCGAACTCACTGCGGTGATCGAGCACGAACGCGCGCACCTTCGCTTCCGGCACACCTTCTTCACGCAGACGGTCGAGCTCGCAGCACAGTTCGACCCGGTGCTTCGCCCCGTCGTCGGCCACGTCCGCCACGCGGCCGAACGCCACGCAGACGAGTGGGCTGCGCGGTACGACCGACATGCAGCCATGTCGGCCGTGGCCAAGACGGTATTGCTCCGCGCCCACCTGGCGCGGCACTCGACTTCGTTGTCGAGCACCGGCGGCGACGTCGTACGCCGTGTCCGCGCTCTGACCGCGCCTGCGCCTGCGCCTGCGCGCCGTTCGGTCGTGGTCGCCGCGCTGGTGTCGATCGCGGCTTTTGCGGCGATCTCACTGGGGTTGCTCGACGTAGCGCAGGACGTGATCGTTCCGGAAGTCGGCGAGAACCCGACCTCTGTCTTTCGTTGAGGAACTCCCCCCCACCGGAAGGCGTACGTCAGATTCCCGCGACGCCGGCCAGCTGCCCGATGCCGTAGGTGATGATCATGGCGATTGCCCCGCCGGTCACTATTCGCGTCACCGCGGGCCGGCGCGGGGCTCCCCCGAGCCATGCGCTGATCGTTCCGGTCGCGGCCAGAGCTACAACGACCACCGCGAACGTCACAGCGATTCGAATCGGCGCCGGAAGCAGCACGATCGCAAGAAGCGGTAGTAGTGCACCAGTGACGAACGCGATCGCCGATGAGAGAGCGGCCTGCCACGGGCTCGTCAACGCGTCCGGATCTATTCCCAGTTCGATATCGACGTGAGCTGAGAACGGGTCCTGGGCGGTCAGTTCCTCTGCAACGATCCGGGCAGTCTTCGGTGACAAGCCTTTGTCCTCGTACATCGCCATGAGCTCTGCGAGTTCCTGCTCGGGTTCTTCGTCCAGTTCTCGGCGTTCTTTGTCGAGTAAGGATCGTTCGGTGTCGCGCTGAGTGCTCACCGAGACGTATTCCCCCAGTGCCATCGACACCGCGCCGGCAACAAGGCCTGCGGTACCGGCAGTGAGCACAGGTGCGCGTTCTGCGGTTGCGGCCGCGACTCCCACCACCAATCCGGCAACGGAGACGATACCGTCGTTGGCCCCCAGAACTCCCGCGCGGAGCCAGTTCAATCGTCCCCCGACATCGCCGTGGGGTTCGGCCTCGTGTCCGCCGGGCACTGGGTCTGTCATATTCGCCTCTTGTTCGGGTCCGTACCGATCACCGTTCTCCGATGGTCACCGGTCAGGCACTCGTCGTCACTTACCAGGATCGACTGGTGCGGGTGCAGAGGACACTGCGTCCTCCCACGCCGCGCGTGCCCCGGATTCTCCGATCCGATACACCTGCACCATCGTGGCCACTCCGACCACGACAGCGAGTACGGCGACAGCGATCGATTGCCACCGGACCGGCCGCGTCCCACGGCGCTCCCGAACGTGCTGCGCCACGAGCATCGCAGCAATAAGCACCATGCCCAGCGCGAAGTAGAGCATCGAGTCGCCGAGTTCGGTGTGCGTCTGCACCGAGGCCCCCTCCGGAACTCGCTTCTCGAGCCATTCCCCCGCGTCGGTGGTCAGCGGCGTCAGGACGAGCGTGAGGACCGCGAGCACCGCGATGAGCCAGACGAGCCTGCGGCGCACCGGAGCCCAGATACTCGCCACGATGGCGAGCAGTGCGGTGAGCGGGGCGAGCACCACGATGAAGTGCACCAGCAGAATATGAGCGGGCAGGCCATTGATCGTCGACACACGGATCTCCTACTGTCCGGGCGTGCACACCACACGGCCACCACCTGATACTACAAGCTTTGTAGTATTATTCAAGCTGCTGTCGACCACGGCGCTCCCGGGCCGGTGATCATCTGTCGAAGAGTTCGCTCGTAGAGTTCCCCCAACGATTGCACCGTGTCTCGGTCGAACAATGCTGTCGGGTAGACGATTCCGACGTCCATCCCGATCATCCGGCCGACGACGTCGCGTCGCTCGACGAGGTGAAAGTGCAGATCACATTTCGCGATGTCCAACGGTCGGGGCGTGATGTCGACATGCGTGGCGCCGAGATCGAAGTGCGAGTCGGTGAACACATCCAACGAGAGCGCAACCTGGAAGAGCGGATGCCGCCCGAGGTGCGGTCCTGGGTCGATATGTGCTGCGACCGTCTCGAACGAGACGCTCGCATGATCCAGTGCGCGTACTTCGCTCGCATGCGCAACG
This sequence comes from Rhodococcus sp. NPDC078407, assembly GCF_044542515.1. Classification (NCBI taxonomy): domain Bacteria; kingdom Bacillati; phylum Actinomycetota; class Actinomycetes; order Mycobacteriales; family Nocardiaceae; genus Rhodococcus; species Rhodococcus sp. NPDC078407. The sequence goes on from NZ_JBITUQ010000017.1 coordinate 6,527, forward strand.
GCGATGACGTCCTCGAACGTCGTCGCTGCGGCGATATCGGATCGGATCGCAAGAGTATTGACGAACGTACCGACGATCGTTTCCAGCCCCGGATCTGTGCGACCGGCAATCGGCGTCCCAATGACGAGATCGCTCGTGCCGCTCGCACGGGCGAGAAGCACCAGGAGACCGGCCCGCAGAACGGTGAACCGGCCGGTTCCATTGGCGCGGGCGACCCGGTCGAGCCCGTCGGTGATGTCGACGGCCAGCTGCAGGTCGATTCTGTCGCCGGTGAAGTCCCACGACGAGGATCTGGGTCGGTCGGTCTCGACAGCAGTACCGAAAGCAAAGCCTTCGAATTCTCGGCTCCAGAAGTCGAGATCCGGCACCCCCGGGCGCTGCGCTGCCCACACGCTGAAGTCGGTGTACTGCAGCGGCATCTCCGCCCAGCCCGGTGCGCGTCCCGATAGACGAGCTCGATAGGCGACAAAAAAATCCTGCGCCAGCAGCCGGAGGGACCAACCGTCTGCTGCGATGTGGTGCACCGAGCACGCAAGAACGTGGATGCCCGGTGCCTTCTCGAACAGTGTCGCCCGAATCGGAAGCTCACCGCGAACATCGAACGGTGCGGCGAGGACCTCGTCGACCGCGCGCGGATCGAACGCAGTGATACCGAGAACGGACTGCATCCGCGCTGGATCGTCGACAACGACTTGCCGCGGACCCCACGGTGAATCCGGGTAGATGGTGCGCAAGCTCCGATGTCTGACGAGCACATCGACGAAGGCTGCTTCGGCCGCGGAGGTGTCGAACGGTCCGGTGATCTCCGCGGCGAACGGAAGGTTGTACAGCGGCAGCTGTGCTGCGCGGTCGATGTGCATTTGCTGCGGTGCCAGTGGGATCACCGCAATGCTCTCCGCTGCGCCCGGCACCGGACGCCCTGGGCGGGGCCGATCGGCTGGATGCGCCTCGATAAATGTCGAGAGTGCCCGTACCGATCCTGCATCCACCAGGTCTCGTATCCCGATGTCGACACCGAGTTCGGTGTTCAGGCGTGCGATCACTCCGGTTGCAGTGAGGGAGTCGCCGCCCAGGGCGAAGAACGATGCATGCATGTCGATGACCGTAAGGCCGAGAACATCCTTGAATGCCCGCGCAACAGCATCTTCTGTACAGCTCCCGGGTTCTGTGTCCACACCGATTGCGACGTCGCGCTTCGGCTCCGGTAGCGCAGTTCGGTCGAGTTTGCGGTTGACGGTCAGCGGTATCGACTCGAGCACCGTGATGGTCGCGGGAACTGCAGATCCCGGAAGTATGTTCGCGAGAAAACCTCGAACCTCCTGCGGATCGAGCGGCTGCGCTCCGTCGCAGACGATGTATCCGTCGATGCGTAGGTCACCACTGTGGGTACGGCGGGTGGTGGATGCAGCCGCCGTGACTCGGGGGTGCGTCCGGAGTGCGGCATCGATTTCACCGAGTTCGATGCGATTGCCACGGATCTTGACTTGGTCGTCGGTCCTTCCGACGAACGCCAGGGAGCCGTCGGATCTCGCTCGTGCCATGTCGCCGCTGCGAAACAGTCGTCGACCGGCTCCGCCGAGCGGGTCTGCCACGAATCTCGATGCGGTGGCGGCGGCCCGGTTGCCGTATCCCCGTGCGATTCCGGTGGTCGCTATGTAGACCTCACCGACCGCCCCGGTCGGAACCGGTCGCAGGGTCCGGTCGAGGAGGTGGATTTCAGTTCCCACCATGGCGGTTCCGATACCGATTGCCTCTCCGGCGACCAGGGCATCGGTCATGGTGACGCTGCATGTGGTTTCGGTGGGGCCATACGCGTTGAGTAACCGACGCCCTGGGGACCATGCGGCGACGACGTCTCGCGGTGCCGATTCGCCTCCGATGATGATCGTCTCGATGTCGGTGAGGTCGGAGTAACCCAGTGTCACCAACGCAGATGGCGTGATCAGCAGATGCGTGAGGTGGCGGCGCGCGAGCAGTTGCGTCAGCTCGGGGCCCGCGTATGCCTGCGGCGGGGCGATGACCAGGGTCGCCCCTGCTGCCGCTGATGCAAGGTGTTCGACGATGGCGGTGTCGAATCCTGGCGAGGTGAGATGGCAGACTCTCGACGAGGCATCGAGACCATAGCTCACCTCGATCTGCTGCACCAATGCTCCGATGCCCTCGTGGGTGACGACGACGCCTTTCGGCTCACCGGTCGAACCCGAGGTGTAGATCACGTACGCCGCATTCGATAGCGAAGCCTTGCGCGTCGCCGGTCGACGCCGGGTTTCGTCGCTGCCGGCGACGCCGATGTCGAGCCAGTCGATTCCGCCGCCCGTCCAGGCGGGTTCTGCACTCGACCTGAGCCCGAGGACAGCGCGGCTGTCCCGCAGGATGTAGTCGGCCCGGCTATCGGGCAGTTTCGGGTCGATCGGCACGTAGACCGCACCCACGCGAGCGACCGCCCAGAACGCGATGACTGACGCGATGGATCGTGATATACACACTGCGATCGCAGCTTCCGGTCCGGCCCCCCGCTCTGTCAACCTCCCCGCCAGGTCGTCGACACGCTCGTTCAGTTCGAGATATGTCAATACTGTGTCTCCGTCGTCGACCGCAGTCCGCTCTCCCGCGTTCCGCACCGCAGCGTCGAATGCGTCGATCAGAGTCATGCTCGAAGTCGCTGCGGCCCCGGTCGATGCGGTGGGTGGTTCGTCCGGCAGGAACAACTCGAGGTCGCAGACGGCGGTATCGGTGACGTTCGGGACAGCGTGCTGGCTCGATGCGGCGACACCGCCTGCGGTCATCGACATCGGTTGCGGTGCAGCACTGCCCGCGAGCGACAACACCCCGGTACGGGAGTGTTCGAGTGCCGATGCGCGCCAGAAGTCACGGTCTCGTCGTGCCCGCGCCGACCCTTGATACTGTCGGTCTTCCTCCACGAACGCCGCCGGTGACGTCGCATCGTGGGGCGCTGGTTCTTCGCCGGCCATCACGGCGGTGTAGATCGCTGCGCCGCGCTCGAGTACTCGGACCGAGGCGTATCCATCCAGCGAGATGTGGTGGGCGCAGGTGTACCACAGGACATGATCGTCGGACAGGCGGAAGAGCCGGAGCCGGACCAAGCAGCCGTCGAGTGGGAACGGGCTTCGGCAGTCCCGCTCCATCCACTGCAGGGCAGCCTCCCGTGGATGCTCGACGCCGCGAAGGTCGACCGTCTGAGCCGCATCACGGACGCTGCCAGCGAAGGTCTGACTGGGACGACCGGCGGCATCGACAATGCGCATCGGAGCCGACGAATACTCGGTGTGGGCCCGCAGGCCACTGCTCAGCAGCGCATCGACATCGACGCTGCCGGTCAATTCGACATAGTAGGCGATCACGAAGGGGATGTCCGGCGACAGCTGCTGGGCATGCCAGATATCGAGCTGTGGTGTCGTCAACGCCAACACGTCGTCGCCCATGTGAACCCTCTCAGAACAGTTCATCAACTACTACATGATCGGTAGTATCCAGATTAGCGTCGTCACCGAGGCCGCGCATCGACGCAGCGAAGAGCGGCCGACCGAGATACCACCAAACCCCCTATAAGAAGCCTTACTCGCGTGTTGCTGAAGGTCCCTTGAGGATGAACGGGATGGGCTAGAACGGCGCTGGGTCGGACCACTCTCAGCGCTCTTTCAGCACCCTGTGGGCACTATGAAGCCAAGTCCATCGACTGGTCGACCTCCGCAGAACACACAAGGTTCGCGATCGATCGTCCAGGAAAGTTCGTACCCGAGTTGCAGCGCACGCACAGCGTCTTCCCAGCAAACTCGCACACTCTGGATCTCGAGGCCCTCGACCACGCGGGCCGATATCGGAAAGGCCTCGCATGACTACACCGGAATCCGGCTTTCGTAGAACGCGTATCGCCACTGCGGCAGTGGCAGGAATCGGGGTCGCCGTCGTGATCGGAACCTCGACACTGGCATTCTTCGATACCCAGAACACCGGTACAGCCAACGCAGCGACTGTCTCGGATACGACCTCGACTAAGCAATCAGCCAACGGAACCAGCACCACCACGAACCCATTCGGCACCTCGCCACGTGTCTCGTCGGGATCCGGAACACCACACAGCACCACCCACGGCTCATGAGTACTGTCGCCGACAATGACTCGGTAGCCGAGTCCCGTTGGCAGATATGGAGCACCGACGCTCATCTCGTCGTGACCGACCCGATGTCGCTCGAGGCTGCGGAATCGATGGTGCGCAGCGAACTCGACGCGGTCGATCGCGCATGCAGCAGGTTCCGGCCCGATTCCGATGTCATGAACCTGGCCGGCTCACATATCCGGCCCGCCCCCGTCGGTGCCGTACTCGCCGACTTCGTGCACGCGTCGCTACAGGCAGCCGAATTCACCGACGGTGCAGTGGACCCGACGCTCGGCTCGGCGATGATCGAGCTGGGCTACGACCGGGACTTCTCACTGCTCGAACCACCATCCGAGGGTTCCTCCACACCCGTGTCGTTCGTACGCCGCGCCGACTGGACGATGGTGACCCTGCACGACGGCGTGCTCACGGTTCCGGAGGGCGTTGTACTGGACCTGGGAGCGACCGCGAAAGCGCTGGCAGCCGACCGCTGCGCGGCACTCGTCGCGTCCGAACTCGGCTGCGGAGTTCTCGTCTCTCTCGGAGGTGACATCTCGACGAGCGGTCCGCAACCGAGCACGGGATGGCATATTCGAGTGTCCGACGGCGACAACCAACCATCGACGACGATCACCATCGGATCGGGCGTCGGAGTTGCCACGTCGAGCACCCTGCGGAGGCGATGGTCGAAAGGCGGAAAGACTGCTCACCACATCCTCGACCCGCAACTCTTAGTTCCTGCCGACCCATACTGGTGCACAGTCACCGTCGTCGCACAGAGCTGCTTTCTGGCAAACACGGCCAGTACCGCCGCCATCGTGAAAGGCCCGTCGGCCGTTCGATGGCTGACAGACAACGGCCTTCCCGCCCGAATGATCGACGCCGACGGCGACACGACACTGACACCCGGATGGCCCCATAACAGTGCCCACATCGGACATCCGATCACCGAGGAGCACTGATGGATCAGGCATTGTGGGCACTCGGACGGGGAACAGGCATCGCGGCGTTGGTGCTACTCACCCTCTCCATGGCATCGGGAATGGTGACGCGATCGGGGAGACCGATCCTGACGCTCCCACGATTCGGCGTCGTGGAACTCCACAAGAACACGTCCCTGTTGGGGTCGCTGCTCATCGCGATCCACGTCGGTTCACTGTTCTTCGATCCCTACGCACAGCTGAACGTCATCGACTCGGTGGTCCCGTTTCTCGGGCAGTACCGGCCGTTCTGGCTCGGCCTCGGCACCCTCGCCGTGGATCTGATCATCGTCGTCGTCGCCACCGCTCTACTGAAGCACCGACTGGGGCACAAAACATTTCGAGTCGTCCACTGGTCGACGTACGCCCTGTGGCCGATTGCCCTCGCCCATGCCCTGGGCAACGGAACCGACGTCGGACACGCATGGTTCCTCTCCATTGCTGCAGTGTGCGCGGCACTGGTGACAGCCGCGACGACGTTCCGACTCCGCCACGACTTCCTCGAATTTCACCACACCCGAGCAGGAGCACAGCGATGACGACCTCGAGCCTCACTCACATTTTGTCCGGTGCCGCGTTCGACCTCGACCGACATGCGCACATGTTCGGGCCGGTGCCTGCGGGCGATGATTCGGTCATCGCGGCTGTCTCACGTTCCGGCCTGGCCGGGCGCGGTGGCGCAGGTTTTTCGGCCGGGGCGAAGATGGCCGCCATCACCGGTCGCCGCCCGGTAATGATCGCGAACGGATCCGAGGGCGAACCGCTGAGCAGCAAAGACGCTGTCCTACTGTCCGATTCACCGCATCTCGTTCTCGACGGCCTCTCGATTGCCGCGGCCGCAGTGCGCGCCACGGATGCATTCCTGGTCGTACCCGCCTCGCATGCCGAACGGTTGCGCAACGCCATCGCCGAACGGCGACACAGTCGTTGGGATCGCACCGATGTCCATGTCGTCGCGTCCGCCGGACGCTTCGTATCCGGGGAGAAAACGGCTCTGATCGCGGCGGTCGAGGGGAAGCCGCCGATTCCGCGATCCTCGCTGACATCGTCATCGAAATCGGGAGTGAAGGGGCGCCCGACTCTCGTGCACAATGTCGAGACTCTCGCGCACGTCGCCACCATTGCGCGATTCGGCGTCGACTGGTTCCGAGCGTCCGGAACTGCCAGCGAACCTGGAACGATGCTCGTGACGTTGTCCGGTGCGGTGCACAACCCCGGCGTTGTCGAGGTACCGATCGGAAGCCGACTCGAGTGGGTTGTCGGCGATATCGGACGAGCAGACATAGACCACACTCGCGCTGTCCTGGTCGGCGGTTATCACGGAACCTGGATCAACCGAGCGGACCTCGCAGGGCGACGCCTCTCGAAAGAATCACTCGCCGCGATAGGCGCAAGTCCGGGAGCGGGAGTGGTACACGCGCTTGCAGTCGACACCTGCGGTCTTCGTGCCACGGCCGACATCGTCGACTACCTTGCACGGGAAAGCGCCGGTCAATGCGGGCCTTGCCTGAACGGGCTCCCCCGGCTGGCATCGGTGTTCGGCGACCTCGCCTACCACCGTCCCGGTGAACAGACGCTGAACGAGATCCACCGATATGCCGGGCTCGTCGACGGGCGCGGTGCATGCCACCATCCCGACGGAACCGTACGGCTCGTCCGGTCGGCCTTGACCGCATTCGCCGACGACGTGCGCCTGCACAGCACCGGCCACTGCGAAGCGAGAGCTCTCTGGGGAAACCGATGAGAACCGACCGAACATCCGACATGCAGCTTCACATCGACTGGACGCGCTGCGACGGCCGGGGCCTGTGCACCGAATTGCTCCCCGAGATCCTCTCCCGCGACGAGTGGGGATATCCGCTTTCAGCGAGCCCTGCGCCTGTTGTGCGATCGAGATCACTGGGTGATGCACGCAAGGCCGTCGAATTGTGCCCACGGATAGCGTTGTCGTTGCACTCACCGGACCGAACGACACCGTAGAGCCGTCTCGACACGAGACTGTCAGAGGAACCGGGGCCACAGGATGACTCGGTCGATTCCGTGAACCGACGCGATCTCTGCGTTCGGTGTGCCTAGCCGAGCATCCTGCGGATGCGGTGTGCCGGATGTCGCGGCCGTTGCCGTGGTGGATGCAGGTGGTGGCGACGGCGACACACCTCAGGATCGCCGAAGCAATGCGGTCACCAGGCGAACACTTTGCCTTGTGGACAGCTCCGGCAGATACGCCTTGGTGATTGCACTGCCGATGCTCGCCAACGCTGCTGGATCGGGGAACGCCATGTACATCGGGCTGTATTCGGGTTGGAATTTGGATTTGAACGCGAGCAGTGATCGAAAGCCGTACACCGGTTCGAGAGTTCGCCCGAGCAGGTCCAGGGATCGATCCATCACCCCTGTGGCCGGTGAATCCGATGATGCAGCAGTCACCGCATGTGCCAGCGGAGCACCGGAAAGGCTGAGGAACTGTGCGCCTTCGTCTTTGACCATCATCGCAGCCGAAGCGATCAAGAACTCGATGGCCGGCCGGAAACCGTCGGCGCGTCGGCGCATGAAGTCCATCGTCCACCCCACCACGATGCCGTCGCGATAGACGGGCATCCAGGAGGTGACAGCGTGCACCGTGCGGTGCTCGTCCACGGCAATGAGGCAGCGGACATCGCGGTCGTCGAGTTCGTTGAGTCCACCGAGGGTGAACCCCATCTCGGGCATGCCTTTGTCGGTCATCCATTCTTCGGAGATGGCCGCGATCTGGTCGGTGATCGCGAAGGGTGCGTCCGGGTAGGAGAGCCATTCGGCGTGCACAGCAGCTTTCCCGGCGCGGTTGAGTGCTGTACGCACGTCCTGAAACTTCTTCCCGGTGAACGCCAGGGTCGACAAGTTCAGGACCGCCTCCTGGGCGACCTGCACACTCGACCACCCGAGCGTGTCGGTGACCGAACGAACCTCGCCCGACACCGAATACAGGCACGGTGTCCAGCCGTTCCCGACGCAGAAGTCCGCGAATCCGAGCAGCGTTGCGCGCAGATCGCCCGGGGGACACACCGGGCTGCCGGTGGTGACAGCGACACGGCCGATCACCCGATATGCGATGAAGCCCGTGCCCGAGTCGTCGAACCAGTACTGGTTCCCCGGCCACGTGGTCATCCACGACAGTGATCCCCCGCCGAAGGACCGCAGGATTTCGCGGGCGCGGACGACATCACCGGAGTCGACTGTGTAGGCGGGTTTGGTGAAGGTTCGGAACATGGCGACGGTCAGCACGAGCCAGAACACCACTCCTGTCCACTCGAAGAGCAGCGTCGCTGGCGTGTTCGTGGGTAGTAGGCGTGGGTCGAGCCACTGCAGGTCCACCGGTGGGATGAGACGGTTGGGAAATTCGGCGATGAGCGCGGTCGGTGTGGCCACCGGGTCGAACCCTGCCCGTGCAAGCCAGCCGGCACCGACGAAGACCACGAACAGGGTTGCCACTGTCACCGCCGCCGCGTACCCGAACCGGCGGTACGTTCCCGACGGCGCGGCAGCATCGAACAATCCACGCGACCACAGCAACAACGCCACAATGACGATCGGAGTCAGTACCGGTATCGCCGATCTCGCGATCTGCGATGTCTCGTCCAGGCCGTAGAACACCGAACCCGGTGTGACACTGTCGATGTAGCGCAGCACCACGTTGAGCACGGCCAACCCGATCAGCACCGCCTGAGCGATTACGGCGGTCCACCAGGCACCGCGCCGACCACGCCGGAGCCCGTCCGCTACCGCCAGGACGAACACCGTCGGCATGATCGCCAACAGTGTGGGGCCGATCCCGGAAAGCCTCAGTGCAGCAAGCCCTTCCCTGCATTCTTGGGGATCCCCTCCTGCCGCGCACAGTGCGCGGATATCGCCCACTGTGGCCTCGGATCCGCCGAAGACATCTTTCAACCCGGCGAACGGGCCGATCGCATTCGGGGAGAGTGCGGCCAGGATCGGACCGATTGCGCTGGCCGCGACCACGAGTGCAATGAGCAGACGACCCTCTCGTTGCGTTCCCACCATCGGTTGACGCCGCGTCGGCCGACCGAGCAGCAGCGGGCCGACGCTCAACCCGATCGCTGCCGCCACGAGCCGGATGACGTCTTGCAGGTGACCACCGAAGAGCACCAGGGTGATCAACAACGTCACCGTCACCACCCGCACCCGCCACCGCCACAACGTGCTCATCGACACCGTCGACGCCATGAGCACCCCGACGATCCACGTGGTCGGACTTACCGCGACACCACTGTGCAACGTCGAGGCCCATCGCAGGCCGATACGCTCGGTGATCGAGGTGAACAGCACCCCGCCGGCCGTTCCACCCAGTTGTGTCAGCACCGCGGCCGCCACCCATCGCGGCGTTCGGAGTCGCTTCTCGAGCGGTGCAGCGACGAGCAGCACCAGAAGCGTCGCAAGCAGATACCCGGTCAGGCTCGGCGACCACAGACCGGCCGAGAGCAGTGTCCACACTCGGCCCTGCCGCAGTGACTCGGTCCCGACACCGACCTGAGCCAACACCGATGGGCTCGGGCCGTGCCCGACACTCGACGTCGCGATCGCCGCCGCCCACATCACGAGGACGAACAGTGCGCTCGCCGGCGCACGAACTATGTTCTCGCGCAGGAACGCTCCTGCCGAGGCTGTGTACCGGGGTAACGCTCGTACGGCGGATCTGGCGGCGGCGGTGAAGTTCACCGCGCGCTCCTTTACCCGGGTGCTGTGTGGTATCGAGTGCTTCACGATCTCAGGTCCTCCTCGTTGCGGACCGCGCACGAGTGGTCCTCGCGCGGTTCCGATCGCATCGCGAGCCGACAGCTCGCCCGGGTCCTACAAGATCTCCGAATCTTTTCGCCGCCCTGTGGTACTCGCCGCCCGTCGAGTCCATCCGGTCCAGGGGCCAGCGCCGGGTCATGGCGTCAATCCCAACCGGGTTCCCAGCCACGGCAACGACTGCGAGAGCCCCGGTCCCCACACGCTCCAGCTGTGTCCTCCCGGGAGTTCGAGGTAGCGCACGTCCACCCCGGCAGCGGTGGTCGCGGCCAGTACTCGTTGTGCCTGCGGGCCGTACGTCCGGTCCGTGCTACCGGCGACGATGGTTCCGGCGGTGTCGGGCAATCGTGTGCGCGCGAGGACGTCGAGGGGGTTCACCGCGGCGAAGGCGACGGGGTCACCGCCGAAGAACTGGTCCACCGTCTGTCGACGGGTTCCCACTGTCGGTTCGTCCTGCCCGGAAATATCGAGGAACGTGGGATACACGGCCGGGGCGTTGACGGCGAGCTGCAGTGCGCACGTTCCTCCGGCCGACATACCGCCCACAGCCCAGTGGCGAGGGTCGGGATCGATCTGGAGTGTGGAGCGGATCCAGGCGGGGACGTCCACGGACAGGTAGGTGAAGGCGTGACCGGCAGGAGAGTCCACGCAGAGGGTCTGAGCGAGCCTGCTGCCGAGTGGATCGGCCACCACGACGACGGGGGCGAGACCGGCGTTCGCGGCGGCGTAGGAGTCCAGTACGGCATCCAATCTGCCGCCGTCGAACCAGTCTCGCGGTGTTCCCGGTTGCCCGGGGACCAGGACCAGCACCGGTAGCTGCGCGCGCGGAACACTGAGATACGCCGGTGGCAGGTAGATCCACGCTTCCCGAGCTCGGAATCCCGACACCAGCCCCGGGATGCTCGCCGTGGACACGATCCCTGTGCTGGGCATCGACGTCGGCGGTGACCAATTGCGGCTCAGTGGCACTCCGGGTTGCGCGTTCGTCAGCGTCGGTGTCGTTCCTGGTACCCGGGAGAAATCCACTTGCGAGGCCAGGTTCAGCCCGAGGGCGGTCCGCACGGTCGGGTATGCACCGAAGTGGTTGTTCACCTGTGCAGCGCCGCTGATCACCACACAGGCCACAGCAACCAGTGACAGCACCTTCATCCGCACCCGCGCTGGACGCAGCAACGCCATCGCCAACGCCGCTGCACCGAGCCCGGTCCAGAGCACCGCAACCACCGGAAGAGGATCGGGGAACGGTCGCCAGAGAACGTCGACCGACACCATCAGGATCGCTGACACTCCCGCCCCGATGAGCAACGCTGCCGGTAATCGGCGACACCACCAGCGGCGCCCCCGGCCGAGCGCGAGCACCAGCAATGCCACCACTCCGAGCCCGAGCAGGGCGGCGCGCACCGGGCCGTAGAGGACAGGTATGTCGATCATCGACATGACGTCCTTTCACAGGTGACTCCGAGGCCGCCTTGTCCGGTCCCATGCTGTCCCAGCACCGGCCTGCCCGCACGGAGAACGCCCGTATAGGGGGTTGGGTAAGAGGATCGGCGCAAGGAACGTGCGGCCCTCACGCAGGGTCGGGCAGGAGCTCGCCGTTGGCTTTCTGCGGTTCCCCGGTCCGTCGGTGGGTCGGGGCGGGGAGAGTATCGACAGGGCCGTTGCGGACACGGATCGCCTCGGCGACGACGAAGCCGACGAGCACGGTCAGCACTACAGCGGAGGTCCATTGAGTTCCCCATCCCAATCCGCCGTGGTCGGTGGGCTTGCTCAGGAAGTCGCCGCCGGTAGCGCCGAGGGGGCGGGTGAGAACGAACGCGATCCAGAACAGGGCGATGCCATTGACGGAGGTCAGGTAATGGGCTGCGAGTAGCGCGATCATGACCGCGAGCAGGATCAGTGCGCTGGTGCGGAACCCCAATCCGAGACTGTCGGCGAGGAAGTCGCCACTCGAGGTACCGAGGCTGTTGGAGAACAAGATCGCGATCCAGTACAGAGTTTCGCCGCGTGCGGTGGCGATGTTCTCCACGTCGAGGGTCTGTCCGCTGCGCCACCACAGTAGGAACACCACCACCAGACCTGTGGTGAGCAGGACCGCTCCGCCGGTGTAGCCCAGTCCGCCTGTGCGGTTGAGAAGATCCGACAACGTCGTGCCCGCGGTGCTGGTCAACGCGATGACCGTCCAGAACAGGGCCGGGTGGTAGCGCCGGGCTCGTAGCTGGAAGATCACCGCGATCAGGAACAGTGCCGCGAAGACGACGGTAGCGACGAGGTACCCCACGTGCAGGGTCTGAGCGAGCAGATCCCCGCCGGTCTCGCCGAGGGTGGTGGCGAGTATTTTCACCACCCAGAACGATGCCGTGATGTGGGGAAGTTTGCGCGCGACCCGCAGCGCGGATCGGCCTGTCGTGGGCGGGTCGTCCGAAGCGGTCATCGAGAGTCCTTGTCCAGTCGCAGAAAATGCCCACCCGTGCGGGCCACCGCCGGCGCGGCAGATCAGAGACTGACATCTGCTTGTTGAAGAACCGCTGAGAACGCGCGCTCAGCGGTTCAGCGGAAGGCGGATCTCGAACCGGGCACCGCCGGCCGGCGACTGCGACACCGCCACCGTCCCTCCGTGCGCGGCGACAGTGCCTGCGACGATGGACAGTCCCAGCCCTGTGCCGCCTTCATCACGTGTTCGTGAGGAGTCCAGGCGCACGAAACGGTCGAACACTTTCGCGCGCTCGGACTGCGGTATCCCCGGCCCGTCGTCGTCGATCCGGATGATGGCGTGTCCTGCCGATTCGGCGCAGGACACAATGATGCGGGTCCGGGCGTGGCGGACGGCGTTGTCGGCGAGGTTGCGCACCACCCTGCCCAGCGCGCTGGGGTCACCGGTCACCCGAACGGGCACGATCGACGACTCCACCAGTACCTCGGACACGGCCTCGATACGTTTGCCCTCCTCGTACAGCAGGTCGTCGAGATCGACATCTACCGCCGCGACGGGCAGACCGGTCTCGTCCGACCGTGCCAGAAGCAGCAGATCCTCGATCAGTCGACGCATTCGGCGCGCTTCCGGAAGCAAGGACTCGTCGATCATCGCCTCATCGAGAAGGTCGGGCCGCGACGATGCGAGTTCGAGAGCTGCGGTGATCGTGGACAACGGACTTCGTAGTTCGTGTGATGCGTCGCTGACGAATCGTTGCTGCGCTCGTTGTCCGACCTGCAAGCGTTCGAGCATCGCGTTCATCGTCTGTGCCAGGCGGGCGATCTCGTCGCGGGTTTCGGGTACGGGAATACGTTCGTCGAGTTGGCGACTGGAAATCGACGCCACCCTGGACCTGATCCGTTCGACCGGGCTCAATGCCGCACCGACGAGGCGGTACGTCGCGAACGCGACCAGGGCAATCACGATGGGACCGACGACGGTGAGCAGGATCGCCACTGTGGACACGACGTTTTCCACCGGTTCACGGTCGGCCCCGACCACCACCGTCACCGGCCCGGAGGGCGATGTCGCTCCCTGTGCGGTAACCCAGAAGTCGCCGACCTCACCGTAGGACACTCGGCCCAGATCACGGGTCGCGGCCGGGGCAACCTGCTCGGTCGTGACAGGCGCAGCGCCATCACCTCGGGACTGCGCTCGTACCGTCCCCGATCCGTCGATGACCTGAATGATGCCGATCTGCCCGTCCGTGGCCAGCAACGAGTCGTCGATCTGCGCTGCGGTGTCGGATTCGAGCTGTTCGGCGACCTGCAAGCCGCGGGCAGCGGCAGCAGATCGAGCGGAGTTCTCGAGCGAGTTGTACAGGACCCCGAGGAGCGCACCGCCGGCGATGACGAGGCAGACGGCGACAACCACCGTCGATGCCACCGCCGAGCGCACGCGGACGGTCCACGAACGTGGTCGCAACAGATCGAGGGTCGAGTGCATCAGGTCAGTGTCCCGTGTCCCCTCGTGAGAAGCATCTGCTCTTCAGCGTCTCTTCAGGAACGATCTGCCAGAGTCCACGACCATGACCACGACCACCACGCGCATGCTGGCCAGCAAAGTCCCCGAAGTGACGCTCTACTTCTGGATCATCAAGATCCTCGGTACCACCGTCGGAGAGACCGCCGCCGATGCACTCAACGTCGATCTCGGGTTCGGCTTGACCGGAACCACCGTCGTCGTCGGTGTAGTGCTGGCCGCAGCCCTGATCTACCAATTCACACTGCGCCGGTACGTACCGTGGGTCTACTGGCTGGTGGTCATCCTGATCAGCATCGCCGGCACGTTGATCACCGACAACCTCACCGACAACTTCGGAGTGCCCCTCGCCATCAGCACCGGATTCTTCGCTGCCGGCCTGATCCTGACCTTCGCCGCGTGGTACATCAGCGAAGGAACACTGTCGATCCACAGCATCAGAACCCGGCGCCGTGAAGGGTTCTACTGGCTGGCGATCCTGTTCACCTTCGCGTTGGGCACCGCCGCGGGCGATCTGGTCGCCGAGCAGCTCGCACTGGGATACCTGACATCGGCATCTGTGTTCGCGGCGATCATCGCGGTGGTCACCGCCGCGCACTACGGGCTACGACTCAATGCCGTCCTCGCGTTCTGGATCGCCTACATTGTCACCCGCCCCCTCGGCGCATCGATCGGTGACTATCTCACGCAAGACAAGACCGTGGGCGGCCTCGGACTGGGACCGAGCGTCGTCACCGCGGTGTTCACCGCCGCCATCGTCGGATCGGTGGCGTATCTGAGCATCTCCCGCGCCGATGTCCTCGACACCGCCACCGACAGCTCCGAGACCACCGACACAGCGCACAGCGCATGACACCGCACGACCGACATCACCGCACTATCAGGACGCCGGGCCACGCGGAGCACCGCGCGATCGTCACGTACACCGCGAGAACCGCGGCAGCATGCCCGACCACGTACCGATAGTCCGGGCACGCCCCCCTGCAAACCGACGGCCCGGCACCGACTGTGCTGGGCCGTCGCACTACCGATATCCGCCGGCACACCGACCGCGTACGACCGGGGGCCTGTCGACCGATTCCAGGCACCCGCCGCGGGGCCCCTCGACTCACCGTGGCCGATCTCAAGACGAGGGTCGATGACCGATACGGCCGACCATGAACAAGCACGCGTGTTCATCACCATGTTGCACGCCGAGATCGTCGTGATCTCGACGCGAAT
The DNA here is from genome assembly GCF_044542515.1 of Rhodococcus sp. NPDC078407. Classification (NCBI taxonomy): domain Bacteria; kingdom Bacillati; phylum Actinomycetota; class Actinomycetes; order Mycobacteriales; family Nocardiaceae; genus Rhodococcus; species Rhodococcus sp. NPDC078407. Next base: position 21,585 of record NZ_JBITUQ010000017.1, read on the forward strand.
CGAACGAGCCGAGACGATGGCCCGGACGGCCTGGGAGGTCGGCCGAACATCCTCTCGCCGTTGGTATGCCGACGATGCGCGTGTCCAACGCACAATTCTCTACGAGCTCCATCGTCAACTCGATTGCCTCCACGCTCGATTCCCGGGTGTACGAGTGCCGGAGGCACCGAGGGCACCGTCGCCGCAGTTACTTCACCCCCGAACGTCGTCGGAGCCTTCACCCACCCACCGCGACCGAACACCGTGACCGAACACCGTGATCAGGGCCGCAGCCGAGAACTGCTGGGCCGTCGATCGATTCGGCGAACCCCCCTCGTCGCGGACCCTGGAGCTCGCCGCCCCACTGCGACCGAACTGCTCGTCCACCTTTCCGGCGCGCGGTCGAGCAACGCCAGAGGTCTCCTACGATGCAGCGTGACTGCGATCAGCCGCGGGGTGTTGAACTCCTTCTCAGCTGTCCACAGGGATCCTTCAGGAGCAGTCGAGCATATTCGGAGTTGTACCGCACGCAATCAGATGTGCATCCGACAACCGAAGGAACCCTCGTGAACATCAAGAACAGGATCGTTGCGGTCGCCGCCGTCGTGCTGGCCGGAGCATCCATCGGCGGTGGCATCGCAGCCGCACAGACCCTCGAACAGCCCACAGCCTCGCACAGCAGCGTCGTCGACACTCCCGAAGCGGGTGACACACCCGACGCACCCGGGGCTGTCGACGTACCCGAGGCCGGCGACACACCCGACGCACCCGGCGCAGCAGACGTACCCGAGGCCGGCGACACACCCGACGCACCCGGGGCTGTCGACAAGCAGGAAGCGGGCGACACCCCCGATGCACCGGGCTCGGTGGACCTGCCCGAGGCCGGTGATATCGCCGACGCCCCCGGACAGTAATTTCGTCGCTTCACCCCCGCAGCGCCCGTAGGCCCTCAGGCCAACGGGCGCTGCCCTTTTGTCTACCAACCCTGTTGCGTACGAATCGTTTTCAGTGTTCCTTCAGCGTCGTCCGCGCATGATCGAGATGTACCGGATCACTTCTGGCAGGAGATACCCCCTATGCTCGCACCGACTCGCTCGACACCGCCGGAAAACATTCCCGGACAACAGATTTCTCCCCGCGAGGTGAAGATCTGGAAGCTTCTCGCGGCGGCAGCGCTGATCGTGCTCACCCTTGCCTCGGTGTCCTACGTGCGGGCACTGATGACCCCGGGCTATGCCAGCTGGAACGACAAGACATCGTCGTGGATCCGCGACCACGGCGGCGCTCCGATGCTCAACGCATACGAGAACTGGCGCTACGCGAGCCCACCGTCGGACACTCCACCCGATCTGTCCGGCTTCACCTCGGCCACAGACATTCCCGGCGGCACCCCGACATCGTTCGCCACTCTCCCCGTTCTTCCGACAGTCACAGGGTCACCGGCTCCGACATGGACACCCGGGCGCGCGGGAGCCGATGGAGCACCCGTCGCCTACCTCTCGCACTACCAGCCGGACCCGGCCCATCGCAGCGCGGTCGCCGGAGTCGCGATCGTCTCCGGTTCGGCGACGATCGCTCACCTCGTCGACGGCACGAGCCAACCCCGCACCGACGACAACGCCGCCGCGTCGGTACCCGGTTCCGAGGTACCGAATCTGGTGGCTGCGTTCAACTCCGGCTGGAAAATGAAAGATCTGGCAGGAGGCTACTTCTCGAACGGTGCGGCGCGGCAGGACCTGATGAACGGCCAGGCCTCGGCAGTGGTCGACGACTCGGGGCACCTGAGCGTCGTCGACTGGACGAGCGGTGCGGCGGTGGACCCGCACATCGTGGCCGTGCGACAGAATTTACCGCTGATCGTCGACCACGGCTCGATCGCCGAGGGTTTGCACTCGAACGCCGACAGCCGCTGGGGCAGCGCGAAGAATCAACTGCAGTACACCGAGCGGTCTGCGCTGGGGACCACCGCGAACGGCGACCTCGTGTATGTAGCGGCGTCGAGAGTCGACCTTTCCACCCTGGCGCAGGCGCTCGTGGACGCCGGAGCGGTGACCGGGATGGAGCTCGACATTCACACGGGGCTGACCGAGTTCAACTCCTGGACAGTCGATCACACCGGAACGTTGACACCGACGACGATCTTGCCGGGAGTCCAGAACAGGCCCGACCGCTACCTGGCCCCGGATCAACGCGACTTCTTCTATCTCACTCTCACGACACCGACGCCGCATCAGCAGTGGGCCGCCGCGGACACCGCGTCGACGCAGCCGAGCGTGGTCGACGCCGCGGGCATCTAGGGCGCGCCCCAGCGGCCGACACGGCTCCTGTCGGCCGAAAGAAGCCACCGGACAACAGGTGTGCAGTACACGAGCGGCGAGGGTGTCGGTGCCGCAGAACGAGAATGCTCAGTCGGCCGCCGCGACGGTGAGGCGGTATCCGACCCCGCGGATGGTCTCGATGCTCTTGAGCCCGAACGGTTGATCGACCTTCTTGCGGAGATAGCCGATGTAGACCTCGACGATGTTCTCGTCTCCGTCGTAGTTGACGTCCCACACCGACCGCACGATCTCGGACTTGGTCACCACGGTGCCGCTACGTCGCATCAAGAACTCGAGCACGCTGTACTCGCGTGGGGTGAGCGCTAGTTCGGCACCGCCTCGACTGACGCGGTGGCGCGCGGGATCGAGTTCCAGATCGCCGGCAGTGAGCACCGCGGGGCGCTCGGGAGCTCCCCTCCGCATCAGGGCGCGCAGGCGAGCAACGAGCACCACGAAGGAGAACGGCTTGACCAGATAGTCGTCCGCGCCGAGATCGAACGCATCGGCCAGATCGTATTCGCCGTCCTTCGCCGAGAGCATCAGGATCGGTGTCCACACCCCCTGCGCCCGAAGATCTCGCACGATGTCGTAACCGTGTTTGCCCGGCAGCATGATGTCGAGAACGAGCGCATCGAACTCCCCAGTCGCTGCACTGTGGAATCCGTTGTCACCATCGTGTTCGACCTCGACAGTGAACCCATCGGCCACCAGACCGCGGCGCAGCATCTCCGCCAGGCGCACTTCGTCCTCGACCACCAGTACCCGCATCGACAACTCCGTCCGTATAAGTCTGGCAAGTACAACAGACCCATGCCGAGATACCAGACTCGCTCTCAGCGGTTCTTCAGCAGCTCCCCAGCACACTGATCCCCGTGCTCCTTTCCTCATCGATCTCCGCCGTACACGCCACGGCCACCGAAGTGTTCACCGAAGCAGCAACCGCCGACGTCGAGATCGCGGGGCTGGTGATCGCAGTAGGCCTCATCGCAGCCGGGCTCATGCTCCGCATGCGCCGCGACAGGGCCGGAGCGACGGTCTTCGGCGCACTCGGTTACGCCTTCGCCGTTCTGGTGCTCGCCGTCGCAGTACACAGCAACGGCTGGCTGACCGGCGCCGATACCGCAGTCGCTCGATGGTTCGTCGATCATCGCAGTGCGACACTCGACCAACTCGCCGTCGCCGTCACCACGGTCGGTGGCCCCGCGGAGACCGCCGCACTGGGCCTGATCGTCGCAGTGGTTTTGGTGTGGAGGACGAAACGGTACGGCCCGGCACTGGTGCTGCTGGTGACCGTCGCCTCGGCTTCGATCGCGTGCACGCTGTTGAAGCTGATCGTCGGCCGTGAGCGGCCACCCCAGTCGATCCAGATGATGCTCGAAACCGATCCCTCGTTCCCGTCGGGGCACGTCACCGGCACCGCTTCCCTACTGTTGATGCTCGCGCTCATCGCCGGTGCGCGGCGATCGAGACCAGTACGAGCATTGATGCTCGTCATTGCCGTCACGCTGACCGTTGCCGTGGCGTGCACGCGGATGTACCTGGGCGTCCACTGGCTCACCGATGTCGGTGCCGGCGCGCTCCTCGCGGCGGGTGCGGTCACCCTCGGCTCCTATGCGCTGCATCGTCTCGACTCCGCCGGCGATGGCACCGAGTCGACGCCACCCCGACTACTCATGAACAGGATCTCGCTATGACATCGGGACTGACCGGCGGTGTTCTCGACCCGAGCACCCTCGTTGGGACATTCGGATTGATCGGTCTGCTCGTGGCGTTGTTCGTCGAGACCGGTCTGCTGATCGGGTTCTTCCTCCCCGGCGACTCACTGCTCTTCACTGCTGGAGTGCTTGTCGCGCAGGCCGATCCGTTCGTTCCCCTGTGGGTGATCCTGGTGTCCGCACCGATCGCAGCCGCGCTCGGTGACCAATGCGGATACATGATCGGCCGCGCCGCCGGGCCCGCCGTCTTCGACCGACCCGGCGCCAAACGGCTCGGCCCTGCGCAACTCGCGCGCGCGCAATCGTTCTTCGACACCTATGGCGCCCGCACGATCGTTCTCGCCAGATTCGTTCCCGTCGTCCGGACGCTCGCACCTGTGATGGCCGGTGCGTCGGGGATGAAATATCGAACCTTCCTCGTCTACAACATCATCGGAGCCCTCACCTGGGGTGCCGGTGTACCGATGCTCGGCTACCTACTCGGCGGAATCCCGTTCGTGCGCAACCACATCGAGATCATCCTCATCGCGGTAGTCGCACTCTCGATACTCCCCCTCGCCGTCAACTACCTGCGCTCTCGTTTCCGAGGACACGCACCGTTCAACCGGCCCGACCCGGACACGAGCATGTCCCCGCACTGAACAACAGAGCTCTGACAACACCGGCGTCGAGACCACCGGGCGCATCGACGAACCGAGCCGATCCCGCGGCATCGCCGCACCGACGAACCCGAAAACCCCCACGGTGCTCTTTGTCATCGGAGATGCTTGACTCGCTCGCTGGCGATTTGTATCTGTGGTCCCGATACACCGGGAGTTCAGCCGGGTAACGACGCCGTGTCGGGTAGACGAGAGGAGGAACAGATTTCGGTGTCGATGTCCGCGAGCACTCATCGGTGGCGTATCGCTCGGCACCCCCACGCCGGGAGTGGTGTGGACGCCGTCGTCATCATCGCAGCCGGCACCATCCTCCTCACCCGATCAGCTCTTCAGCTGCTGGGGTATCCGCGGGTCGGTAGCGGTCCACTGCACATCGCCCATCTGCTCTGGGGCGGTGTGGCCCTGACTGTCGCCGCGCTGACCGCACTGTCGGTACTCGGCGACCGAACGCGACCGATCACGATCGTGCTCGCCGGGATTGGACTCGGACTGGGCCTCGACGAGATCGGCAAATTCGTCACCACCACCAACGACTACTTCTACAAGCCGGCGGTGGCCATCATGTACGTCCTGCTCATCGCTGTCGTGGTCACCTCCCGCCTGGTCCGTGATCTGGTGCCGCGTCGACCCCACGAAGACCTTGCCGCGGCAGCCTTCATCGCTGCGGACGGGGTCGTCCGCGGACTCGACCATCACCGCCGCGCCCAAGCCCTCGACTATCTCGCGCGCGCGAACGCACACGAACGACGACAGGTCACGCAAATCACCGCACTGCTCGCCAGCTGCACCGAGCGACCGCCGACGCGGTGGCGACGACGATGGTCGACGATCGGGAACTGGCGTGTACTGCGCTACCTCGACCACAGCATCTGGATTCGACTGTCCGCACTGGCCCTGGTGACGTACTCCGCGTTCGGTCTGTCGTCGGTCAGCATCCTCGGCACCGAAACCATCGACGACGTAACGCAATTCGCGCGACTGCTCGATGCAGCAGGGTCAGGGCTTGCGCTCGTTCTCGCACTTCCCGCTCTCGTCTGGCGTACCGACCGCAGGTGGACTCTCGAGGCCGTGCGACTGTCGAGTATCACCACGCTGATATTGATTCAGATCGTCGAATTCGCGCAGTCCCAATTCTCCGCACTCGCGGATCTGCTGGTCGGACTGGTCACGTTGTCCTTGATCTCCAGGGCGATCGCGGTGCGCGCGCGTCGCCGGAACGACGTCGTCCGTCCTACGACCTGACGGAGTCGACGCTTCAAACCCATGCGCTGCGAACATGCCCGGGCATTGGACGTGCGGCCAGCTCCCTGATCGATGACATCAGCCGTCGTCGCCCTCCGGTTCGTTGTGTTTGTCGAGAATGTCGACGAGCGAGTGCAAGAGTTCGTCGACGCGGTCGTTGATGTCGTCGAATCGATCGTCGAGATCGGCAAGGCGGATGTGAGCGTTGCGGCGGGCTTGAATTCCATGCTCGTAGTAGGCATTGTCCAGAACGACGCTCGAGTGACGTGGTTCCTCGTCGTAGAGAACGTCACCGTCTGTGTCGTTCTCCGTCCACAGGACTCGCGGACGATGCGCGGCCGGACGGCCTGTCAGGTGCGCGCGCGTCACTGCGGACAGCGACTGCGCGGTGAGCGGTTCCGGCATCCAGGGCGTGTAGCCCCAACGGTCGATGCGGACCACAAGTGGCTCACCCGCCTGCTGCGCTGTCACCACCGAAAACGCAGACGTCGGCGGTGAGCGATCGGGGTCGAGAAATTCGCGGAGCACCGAGATACTCGCGAAGCGATCGAGCATCGACTGAATCTGCGCCCAGCGCCGATACACCGTCACCGGACCGGACTCACCGCGGCTGCCGAGCATGTTCGGGGTGACCCGGTACAGGCCTGAAACAACCAGGTCCAGCCCCGCGACCTCGACGTCGCCTCGGCGCAGCACACTGATCTCACGGTAGGTCAGACCGGCGGACACCAAGGTCAGTATCAGTGCATCACGCCGACCGAACAGCCCGTATGGCCATCCAGTCGACGGAATGCTGTCGATGATCGATGCAGCGCTGCCACGGATCTCGGCAAGACGTTCCCGGCGATGCTCCGCGAGAGCGAGTCGAATGGAAACCGAGCGGCCGGGTTCGGTCATTCCGCGAGCGCGGTGAGCGGCGTTGACAGCGGCGACTCGGCGTCGCTGCGTGGCGACGCTGGCGGGATGGTCGGCGAGAAACTCTGCCAGTGTGGATGGTGCAGCCAGCAGCGACGGACGGTCGGTGGCAGCGCACCAGTCACAGAACAGTGCCCATGTGTGTTCTGCGGAGCGGTCGAGGCCCGAGATGCCATGGGGCACCGAGCTGAACGCAATTCCGTTCGGTTTCATAGTCCGAGCTCGGTGACGGCGTTGCCGAGCAGCGGCGCGTTCTCGCGGGCATAGATTTCGACCATCCCAGGGGTCGTGTGGCCGGTCTGGCGCATGATGGCGTGGGCGTCGGCACCGTTCCGGAAGGCTTGGGTGACGAATCCTGCCCGCAACGAATGTCCGCCGAGCTGGGCGACGGTGTCGGGATCGAATCCGGCGCGGGCGGCGCGGCGGCGAATTGCAGCGTGCACCGCAGCCCCGGAGAGGGCGGTGTCGGAGAGGTTGCCGTTCTTGCGGATGGACCGGAACAGCGGCGAGGATTTGTCGGCGGTGGGCAGGGAGCCGCGGCAGACATGGGCTTCGAATGGTGTTGCACGGGAGAGCAGTCGAATGACGGCGATTCTGCCGCCGGTGTCGAACGCGGCGACGATCTGCAACCATCGCACCCACGCGCAGACCGGGCATGACTCGTAGCGGTCGGTGAACGGGAGTGCTTTCACGGTTCCGGTTCCGTCCTGGTCGGTCTTGGACTTCCGAATTCGTACGTGCGCGCCGTCGAGGCGGTCGCGGCGGACATCGCGGCATTCGAGCGCTACGAGTTCGCTGCGACGGAATGCGCCGGTGTATCCCATCAGCAGTAGCGCGGTGTCGCGGCGTTCGAGCACCTCCGACGCCCAGTCCGCTGCGGTGCGTCGGGCGTGGTCGACGATCGTGGTGATGTCAGCGGTGAGGAGCGGGGCACGGGGATTGCGGGGCCGCTCCCCCGCAGACGCATAATCCCGACGAATACCGGCGAGGGTGGCGCGAACGATCTCGTGGCCGCACGGGTTGTTGTGGCCGGCAGCGCGGTGACGGTCGGCGATCGCCGCGATCCACTTGCCGAACGTCGACGGTGCATACGCCCGCGTCCCGTCGACAGTGAGCGTGTCGGCGGCGGCGACGAGGTAGGCCGCCACGGTCGCGGGATGCGCAGGCAACGCGTGGTGCCCGGCGACGGTGCACCAGGTCTCGAAGCGTCGCCACGCCGAATCGTAGGCGCGGCGAGTAGCAGCAGACCGTGCCGATGCCATCGACCGTTCGATTCGCGCGGCGACCTCGCCCGACAGGTCCGGAAACACCGCCGCACCACCCGCCGGGACGACTGCACCCACGTCCGGGACCTCACTGAGCTGCCGTTCTGCCATGGTAGGGACTGTAGCGAGCACCCCCGACAGACTTCTCAGGTCGAATGCACGCTGAGCAGGCGTTTCAGCGGGGACGGTGCGGGAAGGAAAATTCTCGTCGGTCACCGCACAAATAACGTTGGTGACTATGACCCCGGCGCGACAACTGGCTTCTCGGCTGTCGCCGCGCGTGCATCGCGGACGACCCCGTTCCATCGGGCGAGAGCTACGTCGGCGGATGGTGCAGCGGGATCCCGTGGTCGAGGAACAGTTGCACCGTCTCATCCAGCTCCGCTGCGGTGCGGCACCCCCAGCGTAGGAAGTTGTACAGCGACCTGGCGGATGCGGGATCGACGCGCGCTGCCGCGATGGCGGCCTCGGCCGCAGCGTGCGCGTCGGCCCATAAATCGCGCTCGGGTGCGGGATAGGACGAGCGCGTCGGAGCTGTCCCGGGATCGACCGGCTCGTAGGGTCGTGGGCTCAGCAGAGATGCGTGTGCACCGCCGGCGTCGATCTCACCGCTCTCGACCATCGCGATGCCGATCGCTGCGGCCTCGAGGACTGTCGCCTGCTCGTCCCAGTGCAGGTCCTCGAACGGAACCCACGCTGTCCGGAGCGGGCGAGAACGATCGGCGGCCTTCCAGATCGCAACGAGTCTCGTCGCCCACCGTCCGGTGCGAACCAGTGGCGTGGACACTTCGTCGACGACGGTGCGCAGAAGCCGGAACCAGACTGCGGCATGTACCCGGCCTGGGCCGAGTTCCACCCATCCCGTCGTCAGAGCCTCGGTGCTGCGCCGATCGAGGTCCGTGACCGCTGAGGGAACCGGAACGGGCGAGACCCGTTCGTCCGAACCGAACCGGACCTGATCCCAGAAAATTGCATGACCAGGCAAAGCAGAGCAGGGTTCGAGTCGACAACGGTGGTCGAGGCAGCTGCTCAGCACCGGATATTGATGCAGCAGAGTCATGTTGATATCAGCAGTGGATTCGAGGCTGTCGATACATGCCGGGCATGCCCGACTGCGCGGAGTGCTCGCCCACGGCAACCATGCGTCGCTCGTGGGTGTGCGGCGTCGTCGATCCTGCCTCGCGAGGTCGGCCGGTAGCAGGATCGAGAACTGGTGGACGTAGGTGTCGAAGTCGCAGTCGGCGGGGTCGATGCTGTCGAGCAGAAACGGTGTCCACCCCGCCAACGTCATCATCCGCACCCTCTCCACCGGGACCGCGCCGCGACCGGCCAGCTCGACAAGTATCGGCTCCGGTGTGTAGCGGTCGAGATCCTCGACAGCACAATCGATTTCGAGGTCTGCAAGCAGGTCAGAGGGCCTGATGTGCGGATACAGCTCGCATATTCGGGCCAACCAGGACGAGAGGGCCTCGCCTGGCAGTGGCGGAGGGTGCAGCGGCCACGGGCGAACGTACGCACCATCGGGCATCGGTGCGAGCCGCGCGTTCATGCGAGGTGGCGCTCGAACTGGCGACGTCGCTCCGTGGGGCCAACGTACGGAGTGCGCGTGAGCACCGATGAGGTGATCGCTTCCTCTCCGCTGTCGACGGCGGTCACTGCTGCGGCAGTGAGCAACGTTGCCAGTTCACCGATGGTGCCCTCGGAGCGAGTGAGAAGGTAGTCGGTCATCTCCGGCGACGTCAGGTGCGAGGGTTTGCGGAGGGGGAAGCTCGTGGTGAAGCTGGCCAGCAGTGATCTGGTGTCGGCTGTGTTGGTCCAGACCGGCAAAGCTATGGGGTGGAATCGGTTCTCCAACTGGGGATCGGTCCGGATGGCGAGGTAGGCGTCGCGGGTTCCGACAGCGACAAGAGGAATGCGTAGTTCGTTGCCCAGGAACCGCAGCACGTTCAAGAATTCGCGGCGGACGTTGTCGCGGCCGGCGAGAACATTGTGGAGCTCGTCGATGATCAACATCCGAACGCCGGTGGCGCGGAGCAGCATCAATGCTTGCTGTTCGAGTTCGTGGACCCGATTGCGTGGTCGGGTTGGTGTTCCCAACGCTGTGAGCAGTGCGAGGTAGAACCGGCCGGGTGACGGGTCCGGGGGCATCTGCATGCACAACACCGGTAGCTGCTCGCGGTCGGACAAGCTGATCGGCGGATGAGTACGCCGGAACTTTTCGATGATCATCGACTTGCCGTTGTTCGTCGGACCGAGCAACAGTAGGTTCGGCATACGCTGTCGGTCAGGCCACGACAACAACGTCTCCAGATGGTCGATGACCATACGGGCCTGCGGATACCCGATCCACCTCTCCGACCGGATCAACCGGATCCGGTCCGCGTCGTCGAGTGCGGTGAGCGGTCGAACCGACTCCCGCAGGTGCCCCAAACCCTCGCTGGACGACTCGGTGGCTTCGTCGCTGCGTCCTGTCGATGGGGTCATCCGGCTCACCATTCCTCGATGTCGCTGAAGACCGGCGTTGCGGTGCCGCCGTCCGCTCGAGGCTCCACCGGCGGGTGGATCGCCGGGATCGGTGCAGACGCGGCGCCGGTGAGATGCGTGCGGCGGGCACGGTTGCGCCGGGCTTTGCGGGTGGCTTTCTGCGAGCGGTCGGTGACCTCGCGCATCTGCTCGATCATCGAAAACAGTGCGCTCTCATCGACGTTCGACCGACCTTGTTCGCGGAGACGAGTGATAGCAGCTCTGTGCTCCCACAATGTCACCGCGGGATGTGACATCGTCCGGTACGGCACCTCGACATAGCCGGCACCGTCTGGTTCGAGGACCCAGATTCTGCTCAAATCTCGTGGGTCACGTCGTATCACGAACCGCCCCAGGTCCTCTCGCCGCGCAACCCACGGTTTGAGCGCGTTCGAGAAGTAGTGCACGTGATCGAGGACGAAGCCCGTACGCGTCAGACGTCGCCGGATGACGGGAAGAAAGTCCACCAGGAACGCGGTTTCGCCGAGCACCACACGAGGGGCATGACCAACTGCGGCGACCCCGCCGGCCCACACGGCGGCCGGAGTGTTCCCGATCCCTTTGTGAACACTCGCGTGATACGAGGCTATGGCCAGGACCAGCCAGCGCTCCAACTCACGCAATGTCAACGCCGCATGCTTGTCCGAGTCGTAACTTCCTCGGTCCGCTGGGTTCGAGAAGGTGGTCCCAGGCAGCTCGTGCACCGCCGTCATCGCCGTTCCGATGATGCGTTCGACGATCCCGCCGTAGTGCGGTCGGCCCGGAGGACGGTATTCGAGGGTGATGGCGTGCTGGGCGCATCCGCGGCGCAGCGCTTCGCTTTTGAACTCGGAGGCGTTGTCGAGATACAACTGTTTCGGTTTCCCTGCCATCGGCCACTGCACCTGTTCCGCGAGCTCGCATGCCTCCAGCCATGTCTGCTTCTCGCAGCACACGCGGCCCAGGCACAACCCGACCGATATCGACGACGGCGGCTCCAGAGTGACGACGAACCCGAGTACGGAACGGCTGAAGACATCAATGGCGATCGTCAGGTAGGGGCGACCGATCGGTTGCCGCTCGTACTCGTCAACGACCATCAGATCGACGACGGTGTGGTCGATCTGGACCTGATCGAGAATCCCCGCAACTGTCGGTGGACTGTCGCCGGCGGACTGACGCGGGCGGGCGGCATCGGGTCCTCCGCGGGACCTGGCCACCGATGCCGGATGGAGGGCGGCGATTCGTGCGGTGACGGTGTTTCTGGCCGGCGCTGGTAGGCCCGCGCGGTGGCACGCCAGCGCGATACGTCGATGCAGCGCAGCGACACTGAGCTTCTGGCGGTGAAGAAAATATCGGGTGAGATGGTCGCCGATCACGTCCTCGACCTCAGCCGCTACTCGGCTGCGGCCACGCCCTCCCGACGAGACCTTCGTAAGAAGATCGGTGACTGTCCCCGTCCCGTCCCTGAGTTTGCCAAGCAACGTGTAGACCCGCCGCCTGGATAGTCCCAAGCGCTGCGCTGCAGCGTCGACCGCTTCCGAACGCACCGGATGCATCTCCAGCAAGGGAGCCAGGACAGCGAAACGGGCCTCGGCCTGGGACCACCGCTCCCCCGACGCTGTCAGCACACCGGTCTCCACGATGGCGAGCTTGTCGGGGTCCATCACAAGCCTCCCTGTCACCGAGAGCCGAACATGCGACCGTGCACCGCACTTCTGACATCAGAATGTCAGAAGACACGTGCACTCACCCTCGAAACGCCTGCAAAGAGTGCAGCCGTCTTCTGAAACTGACACCGATTGTCAGTTTCAGAAGTCGCGTTCACTGTGTCAGAAGTCGAATGCACTGAGCGCCAGCAATATGAGGCGGGGTCGGCTCGCCCTCCGGCTCGTCGGCGTTAGTGTTGCCTATGGGCATGTCGAAAGTGGTACCTGCGCTGCCGGTACGAGACATCGACACCGCTGCCGAGATATACGTCCGATCGTTCGGCTTCACGACCCGGTACACCGACCCGACTTTCGCGAGGCTCACCCGCGACGACGTCGAGATCCACTTGTGGGCCGCCGACGACGACAGCTGGGATACCCGTTCAGACCACGCGGCATGGCCGGTGTGCAGCGGAGCCGAGACGTTCCTTGCCGGCACCGCCAGCTGCCGCATCGCCGTGGACGAGATCAACGACCTTTACGCCGAGATGTCCCGCGCGGGGGTGCTTCACCCCGCAGACGTAGGCCGTCCCGTCTCGACAGGCTGGGGAACGACGGAGTTCGCAACTGTCGACATCGACGGCAATCTGATCACGTTCCATACCGAGAAGAGGCAACACGAGCCCAACACTCCAGGCGACGGCGCACCCTGACCCCACCCCCCCTCGAGGAGCAACGAGCCCGACGTCCCTCGTGCTGCCGCGGACTCGATGGCGGGCCGGACTCGGCCGGTTTGCCTTCGAGCCGACTCGAACCTTTAGTCTGCGGTCATGTCTGCTCTGTTGATCTCGCAACTGTCCTCGGCAACCGGGGTGCCAGCGACAACGCTGCGCTTCTACGAGAGCGAGGGCCTACTTCCGGCGGACCGAGCCCCGAACGGCTACCGTGTCTACGACGAACGAGCACAGCAGCGATTGGCGTTCATCACCGCCGCGAAGAGCCTGAATCTCACTCTGCCGCAGATCAAGTCGATGCTGCGTGTGTGGGAGAACGATTCGTGCGCCGCGGTGAAGTCCGGGCTGCGACCGGCACTGCGTGAACACATCGCCCGAGCAGAGGAGTCGATCGCGCAGCTGACCGTGCTGCGGGACGCGCTGACCGCCGCGCTGGTTCGTCTCGACGAGACCCCCGACGCGTCGACACCGTGCGACCCGCAATGCAGCTGGTTGGCGTCGACTTTGACCGCACCCGTGAGCGCGTCATGACCGAAACAGCGCGAACGTCGGCGGTGCAATGGTGGGACACCCACCAGATCGGCCTGTATCTACTCGCACTCGTCGCCGGCGCAGGGGTGGGGTTGTCCTTCCCCTCCGCAGCACCGACGTTCGAGCACGCCATCAATCCGGTGCTGATCGTTCTGCTCTACGCGACGTTCCTCGCAGTGCCGTTCGCCGCGATCGGCCGGTCCCTACGTGATGCCCGGTTCACCACCGCGGTGGTCGTTCTGAACTTCGCAGCCGTCCCCATCGTGGTGTTCGCACTGACCCGCATCATCGCCGGGAACGAAGCTGTCCTCGTCGGTGTGGTACTGGTGCTGCTCGCCCCCTGCATCGACTACGTCATCGTTTTCAGCGGACTGGCCGGCGCGGCGTCGGAACGCCTTCTCGCCGGGGCACCGCTGCTGATGTTGCTGCAGATCGCCCTGCTGCCGTTGTGGCTGTGGTTGTTCGTCGGGGCCGAGACTGTCTCGATCATCGACATCGCCCCCTTTGCCGAGGCGTTCGTTCTACTCATCGTGATCCCGCTGGCGCTGGCTGCGGCGACGCAGCTGTGGGCGCGACGTCGACGTCTGGGCGAGCAAATCATCGAGGCGATGGCAGCGGCGATGGTGCCGGTGATGATGGTGACACTCGCGGTCGTCGTCGCCTCCCAGATCGACTCAGTCCGCAGCCGTATCGACCAACTCGCCGCTGCTGCAGCCATCTTCGTGGTGTTTCTGATCGTGATGGCGTTCGTCGGTGTCGGTGCCGGGAAGGTGTTCGGTCAGGACGTGCCGGCGACGCGGGCGCTGGTGTTCTCCGGCGCCACCCGTAACTCGCTGGTCGTGCTGCCACTCGCCCTGGCGCTACCACCGGCGTTGAGCCTGGCCGCCGTGGTGGTCGTGACGCAGACCCTCGTGGAGTTGATCGGAATGGTGCTCTACGTCCGCTACGTGCCGCGTCTGGTGCCGGGCGAGACCACCGCCGCGACAGGACAGTCGACGCAGTGAGGGACGTCATCACACGCGCCGAGCGAGCATCGATGTCATGGACAAGGCGTGTGTCGAGCAACGTCCGGTCGACTGCTTCTACGGCGGGGCAATCGGTGTGCGGCGGTTCGTCCTGCTAGACCCCGACTTCGGCGGCAGAACCCACTCATGCTGATTCACCGTGCACAACACCATCACCACACGAGCGGTGATCGTCCTGAAATACAGGCGTGCAGGACACGTTTACCCGCGCGCAGTCAGGCCACGGTCAGATAGATCAATGCAATGTTGAGTGCGACGACGATTCCCGCGATGAGCCATGCCGCGTATGCGGTGATCCGGTGATTGACATCGCTGCCCATCAGGATGCGGTCCGATGTGAACCGCACCAAGGGAATCAACGCGAACGGGATACCGAACGACAGCACGACCTGCGAGACGACCAGTGCCCGACTGGGGTCGACTCCTGCTGCCAGAATTGCCAGTGCGGGAACAAGGGTCACCAGTCGTCGCACCAGAATCGGAATGCGCTTACGTAGTAGGCCGTCCATGATCATCGCGCCGGCGTACGCCCCGACCGATGTCGATGCAAGACCCGAGGCCAGCAGGCCCACCGCGAACAGCAGCGCCACGACCGGCCCCAGAGTGTCCCCTACCGCTGCGTGGGCTCCTTCGATGGAGTCGACACCCTCGCGGCCCCCCAACGTCGATGCCGCCAACAGCAGCATCGACATGTTCACCGCACCGGCCAGCAGCATCGCCAACCCGACATCGATCCGGGTGATCCGCAACAACCGCTGACGGACAGGCCCTGCCTCGGGGTGTCCGTGCCGGTCACGTGCAAGGCCGGAGTGCAGGTACACCGCGTGCGGCATGATCGTCGCACCGAGCATCGCGGCGGCGATCAACACGCTTTCCGCGCCGTCGAACCGCGGAATCAAACCGGCCGCGGCCTCGGTGAACGATGGCGGTTCCACGACGACGCTGGCAAGAAATCCGACGGCGATGACACCGAGTAGCCCGAGAATCACGAACTCGAAGGGCCGTTGGCCCCGCCGATCCTGGACCATCAGCAAGATCATCGATACGGCCCCGGTGATGAGGCCGCCGATCAGGAGCGGCAGGTCGAAGAGCAGGTAGAGGGCGATTGCACCGCCGACGATTTCGGCGAGGTCGGTCGCCATGGCGACCACCTCCGCTTGCCCCCAATATGCCAGTCGCACAGTCCTGCTCGACTTCTCGCGGACTACTTCGGGCAGTGTCATTCCGGTGACGATGCCGAGTTTGGCGGAGAGGAACTGGACGAGACCGGCCATCACGTTCGCGGCAACGATCACCCAGACCAGCAGGTATCCGAACTGCGCGCCGGCACTGACGTTGGAGGCGACGTTGCCGGGGTCGACGTAGGCGATCGCTGCGACGAAAGCCGGGCCGAGCAGAACCAGGCCCGACCGAAACCTCGAGGGCGGCCGAGACGATCGGCGCTGCAGCACAGACATGACCACACCCTCCGGCACCAACAGTATGTCAGGACCCTGAAAATATAGTTCGGCTACCCGAACAATGCAATGCGGCGTGGTGGTTCGGCGACATCTCGATCAGATGGGCAGGACCACTGCACTGACGAATTCGTTGCGGATCCAGGCGATGAACAACCCCCACACTCCGGTCAGCAGCGCCACGCCGACGGCGATCATGATGACACCGCCGGCGACCTTGATCTTCTGTGAGTTCCTCCGAAGCCACCCCACCCCGCGCATCGCCGAACTCGAACCGAACGCGAGGACGACGAACGGTAGGCCGAGTCCCATGCAGTACGCGACGATGAGAGTGACCCCGCGGGCTGCGGTTGCACCTTCGGTTCCTGCCGCGACAGACAGAACACCGGCGAGGGTGGGGCCCAGACACGGTGTCCAGCCGAGCGCGAACACACCGCCGAGCAGCGGCGCTCCAGCGAGGGACGAGATCTGCTGAGGTGCGAATCGGGTGTCGCGTTGCAGTGCGGGTATCAATCCGATGAACGCTGCACCCATGATGATCGTGATGACGCCGCCGACTCGTTGGAGTACTTGCTCGTTGATGCGCAAGGTGCCGATGACTCCGAAGATCGAGGCTGTGGCGAGGACGAATACGATCGTGAATCCGGCGACGAACAACGACGCTGCGCCGGCCACACGCCAGCGATTCGCCAGCTCCGGCGACGACGTGCCGGTGGTCGAGGTGCCGGTGGCCGAGGTGCCGGGCGATCGGGTATCGGCTGATTGGGCGTCGGCACCGGCGATTCCTGCCAGGTAGGACAGGTATCCCGGCACCAGCGGCACCACGCACGGGGAGGCGAACGAGACCAACCCGGCGAGCATGCATGCCGCGATCGCGAGCAGCAGGGGCCCGCTCGATGCCGCGTTCTGGAAGGCCGACCCGATGTCCTGGGCGAGAAGAGTCGTCATTCCGCGGCTATCCGTTCGACGACGGGAAGGAGGTCGTCGGTGAGCAGGGCGCGCATGAAGACCGCGGCCACGCGGTGCTGACGATCGAGTACCAGCGTCGAGGGGATCACGCTGGTCGGGTAGTTCCCGCCGAGGGCGACCAGTGTCCGCATCGAGGGATCGTAGATCGAGGGGTAGGAGACGTCGTTGTCGACGACGAAGTCCTGCGCTTTGTCCTTCTGTGGATCTCTGACGTTGAGACCGAGGAACTGCACGCCACGCTCGCGGGTGGTCTCGTAGACCTCCTCGAGGTCGTCGGCTTCGCCGCGGCAGGGGCCACACCACTGGCCCCAGAGATTGATCACGACGACCTTGCCGTCGTAGTCCGACAGAGCGGTCGTCTTGCCTTCCTCCATCAGATCGGGGCCGGCGAGTTCGCCTATGGTTCCGCGTGTTTCGGGGGGATCGTAGACGATGTCGGTTCGACCGCCGGGGGCGACGAAGTCGAAGCTGCCTCCCGGGGGCGCAGCCTGTGCGCCGTCGGAGCATCCGGAGATCAGTAGTACAAGGGCAAGAATCGATCCCATTGCCGCGGTGGGCGTGCTGCCCTGACGGCGCGCACCGACCCACACTGGTGGAAGACGTTTCATGAGGTGAAATCCTTTACTGCAGTGCGGATCTGGTCTGTCGTCTCGAACACTGTCGGGTCGGTGATGCGCTCGACCGTTCCGTCCGGGTGGAGGAGAAAGCTCAGGGGAAGGACCGGCGGTGCCGAGAGCGCGTCCAGGACGCTGCCGCCGTCGATGTAGTTCGGATAGCGGACGCCCAGTTGCGTGAGCAGCGCGGCCGCGTCCGCGGGCCGGTCCTCGACGTCGATTCCGATAACTGGGATCGCGTCGGGTTCTGCGGCGTAGGCATCGAGTACCGGCATCTCGTTGCGGCACGGGCCGCACCAGGATGCCCACAGGTTGATCAGCGTCACCTCGCTGCCGAGAACGTCGGCGAGATCGACATCGTCGGCGCTGCCGATGCAGCGCGCTATCACTCCCGCCAGCGGACCGCCTTCGCGCGGTACCGGCGGCGGACACAGCGGTAGCTCTGCTGCTCGTGCCGCGTCATCCGGCGGGCGGGACAATGTGGGTTCGGGTCCGACCGGCGCGACATTGTTGGCGATGGCCTCGGACGGGCCGCCCTCGACGCCACCGGAGCGGGGCCACAGTGCGACGATCGATGCAACGACAACGACGAGCATGACGATCGACCAGCCGCGCGTCATCGCCGTGACCTTCTTTCTCGAGAGAGCGGCAGAGGGGCGAACGGTACGTCGCGGATCATAGGAGCGTGGACCAGTACGACCAGAAACGCTGCGCGATCAGGGCGATGAGGGCGAGAAACCACACGGTCAGCGGAATCGAGTGATTGCGAATCAGCGAGTCAAGCCATAGCCGAAACCATTGCCCAAGAGCGGATTTCGACCTGGCGCGGTCGAGGTTGCGCAGCGTGACGTACCAGAAGATCGGTACGGTGACCGCCCACACCGCCATGCAGTACGGGCACAAGGCACCGATGTCGTAGAGGCTCTGCGCGATCAGCCAGTGCACGAAGACTGCGGCAGCAGTGACACCGACCTGCATCGCTCCCCAGAACCACTGCGCGAACACCGCACCGGCGAGAAGGGCAGCACCCACTGCTGCCACGACGGCGAAGCCTGCGATCCCGAGGAGGGAATTGGGAAATCCGAACGCAGACGCCTGCGGGGTGTCCATCACCGATCCGCAGTTGAGCACCGGGTTGATGCTGCAGGTCGGGGCGTAGGCGGGATCGAGCGCCAGAGCGAACTTTTCTACCGTGAGCACGAACGCGGCAGTCAGGCCGATCAGGCCGCCCACCAGCAGCAGCCAGGGCAGGCTCCGGCCGAACGATCCACCTTGTCGGGTCTCGTTCGCTGGGAGGTCAGCCGAGTGCAGAGTCGAGGGCATCGGCGAGGTCTCCGTACGTGGTGGGTTCGATCTTGGTGCCGTTGAGGAAGAACGTCGGGGTGCCCTGCACGCCGAGCGCGATCCCGTCCGCGACGTCGGCCTCGATGCGCGCGAGCGTCGCAGGGTCGGTGTAGGCGGCATCGAAGGCGCTCATGTCGAGCCCTTGCTCGACGGCGAAGCTGCGGAACAACTCGTCCTGCGGAACCTGCTGTTCGCCCCACTGCGCCTGCGTTTCGTACATGCGCTGATACATCGCCTCGAATCCGCCCTGCTGGGCCGCGGCCTCGACTGCGCGTGCGGCTCGTTCGGCATTGAAGTGCGAGGCGATCGGAAAGTAGCGGGCCACGAAGCTCACCCGGTCGCCGTACTCTTCACGCAATTGCTCGATCGCCGGGTAGGCCGATCGGCAGGCCTCGCACTCGAAGTCGAGGAACTCCACGAACGTGACCCGGCCGTCGGGCACCGAGTTCAACCGATGACTGTTCTCGCGCACCGCAATCGAGGCAGGGTCGGTCGCGGCCTGCTCGGCGGCGGCAGCATCCGGAGACCCCGATCGATCCACCACCAGAAATACAGCCAACGCGGCGGCGAACACGATCACCAGGGACAAGGAAATCTTCAACGCTCTGCTCATACAACTACCTTCTCGATTCGTTCGGATTGATCAATGGGTCCGATATGGGCGTTTCGACCCGCTATGACACTAACAATCGTACGAACGTTGACTAATGGTCCTTCCCTAACGATCGCATGATTGTTAGATTGTGCCCATGGCCTTGGAACCTCTGGACTCGTGCGATCTGTTGTGTATGGACCTCCCTTACGCCGAGAGGGTTCGCGCTACTCTGCCCGCGGTCGGCGATATCGAACCGGTAGCCGACGCTGCCCGAGCATTCGGCGACCCCACCCGACTGACCATCGCGCTCGCGTTGAACGCCGGCGGGCAGATGTGCGGCTGCGACATCGCGTGGATCGTGGGACAGAGCCAGAAGCTGGTCTCCCACCATCTCCGCAAACTCAAAGCCGCGGACGCCGTCACATCGAACAGAGACGGAAAGTTGGTCATGTATTCGCTCACCGACCGCGGCACCCGACTGCTCACGACACTGACCGAGGCACTGCCCACCGCCTCGGCCACCGCTGATCTCACCGGGGTCGATCATGGCTGACGCGTGCTGCGGACCTACCCCGGCAGCGCCGACCACCGAATCCACTGCTGACGGTGCGGACACGGGAGGTCCAGCTCCAACCGATGCACTCCCGAGGTTGTGGCAGGTCCGCGAGCTGCAACTCGCCTCGGCCGCCACGATCATCCTGGTCGCATCGTGGTTGCTCGGTCGAACGGGTGCCGATGCGGTTGCGACCGTCGGCGCTCTGATCGCTGCCGCGATCGCCGCCGTCACCTTCGTTCCCGCGACGGTGAGAAATCTGCGACACGGACGCATCGGTGTCGGCACGCTGATGACGATCGCGCTCCTCGGTGCCATCGCATTGGGCCAGATCCCCGAGGCCGCGATGCTCGGTATCTTGTTCTCCGTCGCCGAGGGACTCGAGGAATACGCGGTCACCAAGACCCGCCGCGGACTGCGCGCACTCCTGTCGTTGGTGCCGCCGACGGTATCTGTCCTGCGCGGTGGAACCGAGCAGGCCCTGTCCCCCGACGATGTCGTGATCGGGGACATCATGGTGCTGCGGCCGGGTGAGCGAGCTGCCACGGACGGCACCATCGCTCGCGGTTCGACGAATCTGGACGTGTCTGCGATCACCGGCGAGTCCGTGCCCATCGAAGCCGGTGTCGGTGACGAGGTGCATGCCGGTGCCATCAACGGCGGCGGGGCCATCGAGGTCACCGTCACCGCGCCGGCATCGGAGAGTTCGCTTGCTCGCATCGTCCGCATCGTCGAACAGGCCCAGGACCGAAAAGGGGCCGGCCAACGGCTCGCGGACCGTATCGCACGTCCGCTCGTGCCCTCGATCATGATTCTCGCCGTACTCGTCGCCGGCGTCGGTGCGGTGCTCGGTGACCCCATGTTGTGGCTCGAACGCGCACTGGTGGTCCTGGTCGCGGCATCACCGTGCGCGTTGGCCATCTCGGTGCCGCTGTCGGTGGTGGCGGCGATCGGGGCTGCGAGCCGCAACGGGGCATTGATCAAAGGCGGTGCAGCAGTGGAAGAGCTGGGCCGCATTCGCGTCGTCGCCTTGGACAAGACCGGCACCCTCACCGCAGGACGACCGGAGGTCGTCGACGTCGTCACCGCTGCGGGAATCAGCCGCGACGCCGCGCTGGCCGTTGCTGCTGCGCTCGAAGCGCGCAGCGAGCATCCACTCGCCCGCGCCGTACTGGCCTCCGTATCGACCGTCGCGGCAGCCGATGATGTCACTGCCATCGCCGGGCACGGCCTGACCGGCACCCTCGACGGAGCCGCGATCAGGCTCGGGAAACCGAGCTGGTTCGACACACACCCCAGCTCCGAGGAGTTCCGCGCCGACGTCGCTCGTCTCCAGAGCAGCGGTGCCACAGTCGTTCTCGTCGAACGCGCCGGAGTTCTGATCGCTGCGATCGCCGTCCGCGACGAACTGCGGCCCGAGGCCACCGAGGCTGTCCGCCAACTCACCGCGCTCGGTATCGACACTGCGATGCTCACCGGCGACAACGCGCTCACTGCGCAGGCTCTGGCGACCCAGGCGGGCATCACCGCCGTCCACGCCGAACTACTGCCCGAGGACAAAGCGGCCCTGCTGACCGACATCGCGGCCGGACGCAAGATTGCCATGGTCGGCGACGGCATCAACGACGCTCCCGCCTTGGCGACCGCAGATGTCGGTATCGCCATGGGCGCGATGGGAACCGACGTTGCCATCGAGACCGCCGATGTTGCCCTCATGGGGGAAGACCTCCGGCATCTACCGCAGGTGCTGGCCCACGCTCGACGCGCCCGGCGCATCATGATCGAGAACATCGCCTTGTCGATTGCCATCATCGGCGTGCTCGTCCCACTGGCTGCTACCGGTGTCCTGGGCTTGGCCACCGTGGTGCTCGTCCACGAACTCGCCGAAGTCCTGGTCATTGCCAATGCGATTCGCGCCGCCCGCACCACGCCCTTGGACGGTTTCGTGCCCCCGCCCGCGGCGTCCGGTGCCCTCAACGTCACGATCGCACCCGCAGCGGCTTTCGAGGATGCCTGCTGCGCTCCGGCTCCGACGCCGAGGAACACCGCACCTCTCGCATCTGGGAACCTACTGGCCTCCACCACCGCAACGTCACCATCGGCGATCGGAGCAGACGATGGCAGCTCCGGGTGCTCGGATGGATGTACCTGCTGCACATCGACCCCCGCTACGGCGAACTCTTCCGCGGAAAGAGGTAGAGACCGGTGAGCGGTGATCGAACTGCACGCAGGCTCTACGGGATAGAAATGACCGCAGCAGCAGGTGCATCGACAACAGAGGTGCGCTGGTACCACCTCGAACGAGCACACATCCTCTCGCAGCCCTGTTGACGGTTGCATGCTCGCAACCACGACTTGATGTCGAAAGCTGCTGCGACAGAACATGATCGGCGCGAATCCTGGGGCCAGTTGCTTCGGATCGTGGTCGCTGCTCCAGGATCGTGGTCAGGGCGATACCCGGCCGGTAACACCGGCCGGGTCGAGGCGGGACTGATGTCGCCGATGCCCATTCCGCAGGACCTTGCGGACGCGCTGGGGGGCACGTAGCGGGAGTCATCAGTTCAGACCTGCGTAGGAGTGCAGCCCGGAGACGACCATGTTGATGATGAACAGGTTGAACAGCATCGCCACGAATCCGGCGATGTTGATCCATGCTGCGCGGGTGTTGCGCCATCCGCTGGTGGCGCGGGCGTGCAGGTAGGAGGCGTAGACGATCCAGGTGATGAAGGAGACCGTTTCTTTCGGGTCCCAGCCCCAGAATCGGCCCCATGCGGCTTCGGCCCAAATGGCACCGAGGATGACGCCGACGCCGAAGAGCGGAAATGCGAAGATCGTGGTCTTGTACGCCACGATGTCCAGAGTCTGAGCGGAGGGCAGACGGGCGACGATCCGGCTGGCTCGACTACCCGAGGCCTCGGGATGCTTCATCCGGATCAGGAACAGCGCGCTCGCAACCCCGGAGATCAAGAACACCCCGCTGCCGAGCGAGACGATCGAGACGTGCACCGGCAGCCAGTACGACTGCAGTGCCGGTACCACCGGTGCTGCGTCGGCGTACAGCACGGTGCCGGCGACGAACAGGAGGATCAACGTCGGCACCAGAACGAACAACCACAGGGTGCGCAGCTGCGTCGAGCGCAGCACCACCAGTGCAGCCAGTACACCGGCCGCGCAGGTGACCGAGACGAATTCGTACATGTTGCCCCACGGCGGGCGGCTGGCGGCGATCCCGCGAAGAACGATCGAGCCCACGTGCAGACTCAGTGCCACCATCACCAGCCCGAGTCCGGTACGGCCCAGACGTTCGGACGGAACCCGACGGGGTGCGTCGGGAATGCGACCTGGTGTCGTCGATGTCGCTGCGATCACCCGCGTGCGCAGTCGCTCCATATTGTGCAGCGCCGCGCTACGGGTCGTCGCGAGCTGACCGAGGAATGCGATTGCGGCGAGGAGATAGACCACGAAGGCGGTCTCGAAGCTGATGTCGCTCCAACGGGCGAGGGTGTCGTCGATCGGCATGGTGCTACACCGTTTCTCTGTCGTGGGTCTCGGAGTCGCTCGGGGCTATCTGCGGCCAGATCTGTGACCGGAGGGTCTGGAATTCGGGTCCCCAGCCGGCGTGATCGGTGCGAGCCAGGCCGCCCATGTCCACTCGCGAGAGGCCGTGTTCGCCAAGGTGGGCCCGGAACCAGACGCGGCGGCGTGTGATCACCAGGGAGATCAGTAGTCCGGTCATCATCGTGATGGCGAACACCAGGACCCACCGCTGCGCGGGGTCGTATCCGACCTGGAGATTCGCGAATTCCTTGGCACCGTCGAACCGGACGAGAGTGCCGTCGGAGAGGGTTGTCGATTCTCCGGGCCGCAGGTTGACCCGGTCCTGCTTGACCAGCCGACCCTGGTTGATCATCTCCTGGTCCAGGGAGAAGATCGACTGCGGGATGCCGGTGTCGAGACCGGTGTCGCCCTTGTAGATGTCCACTGCCACAGCGGGATCGACCAATTCCGGGAAGCGGGAGGAGAGCAGATTTCCGTTGAATTGCGCGGTGGGCGCGAAGAGTCCTTCGATGGCGATCTGGCCTCGGCGGCGTTCGTCGGCGGTGGGGTAGGTCCCCCCGGGTGGGTCGAATCGCAGCGCGCCGCTGCTGAGGAACGTGGTGGCGTCGTCGGGGCGGAACTGCAGGGCTTCGGTGCGGGTCTGGCCGTCGGGGAAGGTGACGGTGAACTCGGGGGCATAGCCGTGTCCGGTGAGGTAGATGCGTTCGTCGCCGAGCCGGAGGGGTTCGTTGACTTTGAGCTGATAATCGCGCCAGGTGTCGGCGGCGATGTCGTCGGCGCTCTGGTAGGAGATGTTCGAGGTGAACATCTCGGCCTGACCGTTCTCGAGATAATCGGCGGTGAAGTCCTTGACCCGGATACAGAACGGCTCGAGTCCGGTGCCGTCGGTGCTGTTGCCGGCGCGGAAGGAGTCGTAGACGGCGGGAGAAGTGTTGCAGAAACCGGGTCCGTTGTCGGCGATGACGATGACCGAGCCTTCGTAGCCGAACAGTTTGCCGATGGCGATAGCGGCGAGCAGACCGATCAGCGAGAAGTGGAAGAGCAAGTTCCCGGCCTCGCGGGTATAGCCCTTCTCGGCCGAGAGAGTCAGTGCCCCATCGGGCTCGGGTCGAACGACGGTACGCCACCCTTTCAAGTGCGGCGCGATGTCGGCAAGCACCTTCTCGGGGTCACCGGCGAGGGTGCCCGAATGATGCAACGGTAGTCGAGTGAGATTTCGGGGTACTCGAACAGGTTGTGCGCGAAGAGCTTTGCCGTGCTCGATCAACCGGGGAGTCAGACAGCCGATCAGAGACACGAACAGCAGGACGTAGATCGCGGTGAACCAGGAACTTGCGAACACGTCGAACAATTCCAGTGTGTCCATCACCGGCCCGAGAGCCGGGCGCGCGGCGATGTAGGCATCGACGGCCTGGGTATTGAGATTGCGCTGCGGCAGCAATGCGCCGGGGATTGCTGCGGCGGCGAGGAAAAACAGCAGCACCAGCGCTGTACGCATCGACGTCAGTTGTCGCCACCGGTTGCGCAGCATCGCCACCGTTCTGCGCACCAGTCCCGGCGAGTGCACACCGGGGTGTTCCTCGATCGTCATCTCCGCACGCCCGTCACCGACCACCATCTAAATACTACGCGACATAGTAGTTGATGGGTTCGGTGTGATGGAGCGTGGTCGGCGCAGCAGCGAGAACGCCAGTGCCGCAACAGCGCCGGTGGCGGCAATCCATTCCGGAACGCTGCCGGTGATCGTCGCCGGGGTGAGGGTGGTGCTCAGTGACACCTCGGTGACGACAGCTGCGGGGGTGAACAGCTCCGTGCGCTCGACGACCTCCCCGCGTGCATCGATGACGGCGCTGACGCCGCTGGTGGCCGACACGACGACGCTGCGCCCGTGTTCGACCGCTCGTACCCGCGACATGGCGAGTTGTTGATAGGTCATGTTCGTCCGACCGAAAGTGGCGTTGTTGGTGGGCACTGCGATCAGCTGGGCACCGGCGCGCACGGAGTCGGTGAGCAACGAGTCGAAGGCGACCTCGTAGCAGGTGGCCACCGCGACGGGCACTCCGGCGAGGTCGAGGACGCCGTTGCCCTGGCCCGGGGTGAAGTTTCCTGCCTGGGCGGCATAGGGAGAGAGTGCGGTGACGATCGTGCGCATCGGCAGGTACTCCCCGAACGGCACCAGTTGCCGCTTGTCGTGCCTCTGCCCGGGCCCGGTGCCGGGATCCCACACGATCGAGGTGTTGCTCGTGGTGCCGTCGTCTCGGCGGAGAACCGTGCCGACGAGTACGGGGACTCCGACGGCGCGGGCCGCGGCGGCGATACGTGCGGCGGCGTCGGGGTTGCGCAGGGGATCGATGTCGGAGGAGTTCTCCGGCCAGATGACCAGGTCGGGTGCGCGTACGCGGCCGGAGTCGATGTCGGCGGCGAGCTCGATGGTGCGCTGAACATGGTTGTCGAGAACCGCGCGTCGTTGGGCGTTGAAGTCGAGACCGAGACGCGGGACGTTGCCTTGCACCAAGGCGACGGTGACCGTGTCCTGCTGCGGCGGAGCGAACAGTGGAGCCACCACCGTGAGCGCCCCTACAGCAGTGGCCACACCGATGCACGACGCTGCTGCAGTTCTGCGGGTGATGCGACCGGAGGCAACGACGCCGGCCAGAGCGGACCCGATCAGCACCACGACGAACGACAACCCCGGCGCGCCGATCACCGCAGCCAGAGGCAGCAGCGGCCCGTCGGATTGACCGAATGCGATGCGGCCCCAAGGGAAGCCGCCGAACGGGACACGTGAGCGCGCAGCTTCGATCGCCACCCAGGCGCTCGCCACCCAGACCGGCGCCCACGGCAGTCGGGACATCCGATCCGCTACCGCGCCGAACATCGCCACGAAGAGGGCTTGAACGACGGCCAGCGCCAGCCACGGCACCGATCCGACGTACTCCCCCACCCACGGCAGCAGAGGCACGAAGAACGCCGAGCCGGCGACGAAGCCGTAGCCGGCCCCCGCACGCGTCCCTCGCCCGCGCACAGCCAACAGCAGCATTGCAAGTGCTACCGGGGCGAGAAACCACAGATCGATGGGCGGGAATGTGGCGTACAACATCAGCCCGGATGAGGCAGCCGCGAGGAGCCGGATCCAGGCACGGACTCCGTTGCTGCCGGTCACCCACCGCGCCCGGTTCGAGTCGTCGCCGGGTCGTCGAGGTCCGGGTTCTGTGTCAGGAGCCGCTCTCATGACGACATGAGCGTGCAGCCGGTACCGGAGAAATCTCTGCCGTTCATCAACTACTATGGTGCATAGTATTTTATGTGATGGCAACTCTGCGGCGGTGACCGATCCCCTTCCGTCGACACCCAGCACCTGTCCGAGGTACACACCCGAGAACGAGGATCCGTGAACCGCTCCCCCACCACGTCTCCCACGCGGCTGCGTGCTTACGCAGTGACTCTCGTGCTGACATTGGTCGCTACCGCGCTGACCGTCGACTACTGGGCGCAACAAGCATTGCCCGGCTCTCCGATCCCTCTACCGATCCTCGAATTGCGACTCGCCTTCAACCGCGGAATGGCCTTCAGTCTGGGCAATTCGCTGCCTCTATGGGTGATCGTGTCGGTCACGGCGACGATCACCGCCGGGGTCGCGGCCTACGGATGGCACAGCGCTCGGCACGGGGAGCAGTGGACCACGGTGGCGCTGGCGTTGATCCTCGCCGGCGCGCTGTCCAACGTTCTGGACCGGCTTGTCGACGGTGCGGTCACGGACTACTTTCACACCGGTTGGTGGCCGACATTCAACCTCGCCGACATCTACATCACCTGCGGGGTGGTGCTGATGATCGGGTCGGCACTGTTCACGCGAGAGGCCACAAAGATTACCCCTCGGTCCGCAGTGCCCGACAGCGCCGAATCGTGAACGTGCATGAGATACCTCGGCGGTCGAATCGAATGCCCTGCAGTGCACATACATTCGCGACAGGACAATCATGCTGATCCGCTCGAACAGTGAGGGTGATCGACACCGGAACTGCTCGAAACATAGTCGACTACAACCACCGACACGCGATCGTCGCCTCTCGCTCACCGAGGCGTACCGAGGGGAGCCTGCTGTATGAGCGAGGACATCCCGGCGCTACCGCGCCGTATTTTTCTCGCTACGAGCTGCGCTACAGCGTGCCTGGCTGCCGCCGGATGCAGCGTCGGCGAAGCCCCGTCCGGTGAGGACACCGCTTCCGACGGTCCCGTCACCTTGTCGGTGAACGATGTTCCTGTCGGCGGTGGAATCGTGCTCGCCGACCGGCAGGTCGTCGTCACCCAACCGGAACCCGGTATCTTCCGGGCCTTCTCGGCTATCTGTTCTCACCAAGGGTGCACAGTGAACCGAGTTCGCAACGGCACGATCGAGTGCCCCTGCCACAACAGTGCGTTCTCGATCACCGACGGGGCGGTCATGCGCAGCCCCGCCACCGAGCCACTGCCGAACCGTGCCGTGACCAGAACCGTAGATACCCTCACAGTCGACTGATCCATCACCGGGCGCGAACATGCGAGGTGGACGGGTTCGGGGTGAACGGTCTCGACCGGGCCGATGTGCGGCACTCGAGGACCCACTCTGTGCCCCCACCCGACGGGTGCCGGTTCGGTACATCGCTGCCGTGTCGACGACAGCACAGCGTGCCGATCGCGCACCGGGTCGAGACCTGCCTACCAATTGACCTCTCGGCACCGGCCTTCGCCTTCCCGGGGTTCGACCTGCACAGTGGCGTGTTCGAGACCGAACTCGTTGCGGAGAACCTGCTGCGCTGCAGCGAGCACCCGCGGTGTCTCGGCCTCCGGGGCGACCGTCAGATGCGCCGACGCGACCTCCATCCCCGACGTCAGTGTCCATATGTGCAGATCGTGCACCTCTTCGACATCGTCGACATCGGTCAGGGCCCTTTCCACGGCGGCGACATCGATGCCCGCCGGAGCATGTTGCAGCAGAATTCGTACGGCGTGACGGCCCAGGTTGAACGCGCGTGGCAGGACGAACACGCCGATGGCGACCGCGATGACCGGGTCGGCGTACCGCCACCCGAACAGGACGGTGACCAGTCCGCTGACCAGTACGCCGATCGAGCCGAGCATGTCCGCCATCACCTCGAGATACGCACCCCGAACATTGAGGCTGTCCTTGGCGCCGCTGCGCAGCAGGACGAACGCGATGAGGTTCATCACGAGCCCGAGGGTGGCCACCGCCATCACCGGGACGCCGGGGACCTCGGGCGGATTCGTGATGCGTTGCGCGGCTTCGTAGAGAATCCAACCGGCCACACCGAACAGCAGAAGTGCATTGAACAATGCGGCGAACACCTCGGCTCGGTAGAGCCCGAACGTGCGGGCAGCCTTGGTCGATCGTCGCTGTGCGAGTGTGATCGCCACGATCGCCATCAGCACCCCGAACACGTCGGTGAACACGTGTGCGGAATCGGAGAGCAACGCCAGCGACGAGGTGGACAGGCCGACGACGACCTGCGTCACCAGGGTGACCGCCCCCAGACCGACAGCGATCCACAGTCGCCCGAGGTGCTTACCGGACGCGCTGGCCGGTGAACCCGGCTCTATCCCGTGGCCATGTCCGTGCCCCATCGTTGCTCCTTCGTCGTGTCAGATCCGCAGAACGACAACATATTGCGATATGCGCATACATGCAAGTGTTGAAGGATCATCCGGCGGTGGCTGCCCGGACTCGTACAACTATCATTCGTAGTAGTTCATTGTCGGCGCAGGTCGGACTGCCTCGCGCCCATGCCGGAAACACGATCCACCGGGAAGAGGCGCACACCATGGCCACCGAAGCGGCCCATTCGACCCGCGGCGCAGTGGATCGACGCTCCGGATCGCAGGTGATGGTGCTGTGCGCAGCGATTGCCGCGGTGGTCGCTGCACTGCTCGCAGCGATGTCGACGTCGCAAGCGCTCGTGCTGTTGGGTCTGCCCGATCCGGGCCCGATCACCACGTACGGGATCCCGGCACTGACCGCGATCGGCGAGGTGGCTGCCGTCGTGGCGGCGGGGTCGCTGCTCCTCGCGGCATTTCTCGTTCCGCCTCAGAGGTCGGGTGTGCTCGACATCGACGGGTACGTAGCCGTCCGCACCGCGGCGAAGGCCTCCGCAGTGTGGGCGGTGTGCGCGGCGGCGTTGGTGCCGCTGACACTCTCGGACGCCTCGGGTCAACCTGTCGGATCCGTTGCAGCGCAACCGGTGCAGTTCCTCGGTGCGATCGGCGATGTCGAGGCCTCCACTGCATGGGCCATCACCTCTGCGGTCGCGGCGATCACCGCCGCAGCATGCGCGGCGGTGTTGCGGCATCGATGGACCCCCGCCTTGTTCGCCCTGTCGATGCTCGCGTTGATCCCGCGCGCGGTCACCGGCCACTCCTCGACCGGCGGCAATCACGACATCGCGACGAACTCGTTGATCCTGCACATCCTCGCTGCCGCGCTGTGGGTGGGCGGACTCCTCGCACTTCTCGCTCATGCGCTGCGCGGAGGTGGGCACCTTGCCGTCGCGACCCGCCGCTACTCGACGCTCGCTCTGGTCGCGTTCGTGATCATGGCGGTCTCCGGAGTGGTCAACGCTGCCGTGCGAGTGCCCGTGACGTCGCTGTGGGATTCGACGTACGGCGCTCTGATACTGGCGAAGATCGCAGCTCTGGCGATCGTGGGGACCCTCGGGTGGATACAGCGACGACGAACGGTCCGCGCTCTGGCTCACGACCCCGCGAGGCGCAGATCCCTGATCACGTTGTCGATGATCGAGACCCTCGTTCTCGTCACCACCGTGGGCCTGGCGGTCGCACTGGGCCGCACTCCCCCGCCCCCGCCGCAGGACACCTCGCTGCCCCAGGCGCACGAAGAGGCCTTGGGCTACGTGTTGGACGGCCCGCCCACCGCTGCGCGGTTGGCGTTCGAGTGGCGTTTCGACCTGGTGTTCGGCTCCGCGGCGGTGATCGCGGCCGTCCTGTATCTGGTGGCCGTGCGGCGCCGTCGGCGGGCAGGCCTGTCATGGCGGCGGCGGTGGACAGCGAGCTGGTTGGCGGGTACTGCGGTGCTGCTCGTGGCGACCTCGTCCGGGGTCGGGTTCTACAGCCCGGCGATGTTCAGCGTGCACATGGCGGGACTGACCGCGGTCGCCGTCGCCGTGCCGTTGCTGTTGGTCCTCGGCCGACCGGCAACCTTGTTCGCCTCGGTCCTGCCGACCGCGTCGGCCGCCGAAGCACCGGGCTCGCGCGAATGGCTCCGGGCTGCATGGCAGAGCCGAGCAGCCCGGATCGCGATACACCCGTGGGTCAGCACCACGGTGTTCCTGAGCAGCTTCTACCTGCTCTACCCCGGCGGACTGTTCGACACCGTCGCCGACTCGCATGTGGCACACATGGTGATGAAGGGCTGGTTCCTGACCGTCGGGATGGTGATGTTCTGGGGCACGGTCGGCGAAGACCCGGTACCGAGACCGATCGCGGGACTGACGAAGTTGCTCGCGAGTATCACCGCATTGGCCGGGTTCGCATTCTTCCTCGTCGTGACGATCGATCTCGAGACCGCGCTCGGAGCGAGCTTCTACAGCGGACTGCGTCTGGACTGGAACGCAGACCTGCTGGCCGACCAGCGGCGCGGCGGCACTCTGGCGTGGGGCATCGGGGAGTTGCCGTTGCTCGCTGCCGCGGTTCTCGCCGCGGTCCGGTGGTCGGCGGCCGACGAGAGCGCGGCACGGCAACGAGACCGCCGAGTCGACGATCAAGGTGATACCGAACTCGAGGCGTACAACACCATGCTCGGTGGCCTGTCCTCTCGGCGCGATCACCCCTGATACCCGAAACGCCCAGCCCTGTTCCGGTGCGGATGTCGTAGCCCGGCGGGATGTCGTAGCCCGGCGGGATGTCGTAGCCCGGCGGGATGTCCTCCGAGGACCGTGACCAGCGGTACGGACGAATCCGGGTCGAGTGGGATGGAAAAACTATGCTCGATAGTAGTAACCTGTGGCCTGACCGTCACCATTTCGTTATCTCGAGCGAGGCCACGGCCTCGTAGCCACCAAGGATTGTGATCTTGGCCCGACACCGCACACCCGATCCGATCGACGACGACTACGCAGCGCCGGCACCCGGCGTCGCGGTCTCGATGCCCGTCGGCAACAGGCCGACGGCGCTCATCGATCACCCCCGTCATCGACACGCCGGGTTCGCACCCTCGCGTTTCGTGACCGAGTCGCCCGCCGAGACCGTGTACTCCGACAATCGGTCGCAGGACGAGCACACGCCTTCGGCGCAGACGCCCGCACCGGATGTACCCGCTCACGCGGTCAGCGCCGCCTGGGACACCGCGGCCGCGGACACTGCCGCGTCGATGTGGGTGCACGTGGCCGGTCCGGACGAGACGACACACGGCGACGGTGGCCGCGATGTAGTGCAGGCCGTGTCGCGACGTGCTCGCCGCGGACTTCATCGCCGCCGGGTGCCGAAGCCGGGTGGCCGCGCCATCGCTGCGTCGGTCGCGGTCGGTGCCTTTCTGTCCGCGGCAGCGACGTCTCCGAACACCGGGTCGCAGGACAGTGTGGCGCTCAGCGCTGCGAGTATCGATAGCCCTCCCGCCGGCGTCCTGCCGCCGAGCCCGGTCGTCGCCTCACCCCCGCAGGTGTTGCAAATGCCCGATCTCGATGTCGGCCGGCTCGCGCAGCGCATGACCGAGCAACTCGCCGAGGGGGGAGTTCGGGCGGCGGAGCGCGCCGCACGCGATGCCGAGGCGCGGCGCCCGCTCTCGGTGGTGCCGGTGTCGGGCACATTGACCTCCAGTTCTGGGCCGCGTTGGGGGACAACGCATTACGGACTCGACATCGCCAATACGATC
The DNA here is from genome assembly GCF_044542515.1 of Rhodococcus sp. NPDC078407. Classification (NCBI taxonomy): domain Bacteria; kingdom Bacillati; phylum Actinomycetota; class Actinomycetes; order Mycobacteriales; family Nocardiaceae; genus Rhodococcus; species Rhodococcus sp. NPDC078407. The sequence goes on from NZ_JBITUQ010000017.1 coordinate 54,090, forward strand.
GGGACGCCGATCGTATCGGTGACCGACGGTGAGGTCATCGAAGCAGGGCCGGCGCAAGGGTTCGGCCTGTGGGTGCGTATTCGTCAGGACGACGGCACGATCGGGGTGTACGGCCACATAGACCAGGCGCTCGTCACCGCCGGTCAACGCGTGAAAGCCGGCGAGCTCATTGCTACGGTAGGCAACCGAGGCCAATCCACCGGACCCCACCTGCATTACGAAGTGTGGCAACCCGACGGTGCCAAGTCCGACCCGACGGCGTGGCTGTCGGCACGCGGAGTCGATATCACCTGACACGACGAGGAAAGAAGAACTGGCGATGAAAAGGCTCGGTGATCTCGAAGCGGAGGTGATGAACGTGCTCTGGCAATGTGATCGACCGCAGTCGGTCCACGACCTGCGTGAACGCATGGCCGACAGAAACCCCGCCTACACCACGATCCTGACCGTCGTGACCCATCTCCACGAGAAGGGGTGGGTCGAGCGGACCAAGCAGTCACGCGCCTATCTCTACTCGCCCGTGCAATCTCGGGCCGAGGCCACCTCGCAAGCGCTGCGCGAAATCCTCGACACCAGCACCGACTCGGCCGCCGTGCTGATGCATTTCGCGAAAACCGTCACCGACGACGAACTGGACGCCCTGCGGGGGAACCTGCCGGACGCGAACCGGTGATCGTCGCACTGGCATTACTCCTCGCCGCGACCCTGGTGGCCGTTGCCATGCCGCCGCTGCTGACCTCACTCACCCGCACCGTCGGCCCCTCTCTCGCCTTGACCGCTTGGATCGGCAGCATCGCCGGGGTGCTGTTTCTCGTGGGATCCGCGGTGGCGGTGTTGCTCTGGCCCGGCCATGCGCCGGCCGAGGGCATGGTCGAACTCGCCGTCCGCTGCCTGGGCTCGCTGCAACACGCGGCCCAGCCGTGGATCGGGGAAGCGGTCGCCGGGGCATCGGTCGTCCTCGCGGCGTCGGCATCGGCGCGCGTCCTGCGCTCGACTCGCCGTCAGCTTCGAGCGCGGTCCAAAGTCCGCGACTATCACCGCGATGTCATCGCCGTCGTGGCGCGCACGGACCCCGGACCCGAACCGATCATGTGGCTCGACCACCCACTCCCGCTGGCCTACAGCATCGACGGTCGCCCCGGCTACGTCGTGGCCACCGAAGGCCTGCTCGCCCATCTCGATCCCGAACAACAGCGAGCAGTGATCGCACACGAACGTGCCCACCTGCGCGGGCGCCATCACCGCATCGTCAACATCTGCGAGATCCTGGCCAAAGCGCTTCCTCGCGTTCCCCTCTTCGCCGCGGCACCCGCGGCGGTACGGGTCCTGGTCGAGGTCGCAGCCGACCGGTCCGCGGCCGCAGTCACCAGCGCCGACACTGTACGTTCGGCATTGTCGACGGTCTCGCAGGCGCATTCTGCGCGGCCACTGTGGGCACTGGGCCTGATCGGGGACTCGACCACCGAGCGGTTGCATCACCTCGACACGAGCGCGCAAACACCGAGCCGAACCCGAGCGGGCGCTTATGCTGCCGCCGCCGTGCTGCCCCTCGTCGTGCCGGCCGTGTTGGCCGTCGTCTCGCTCAGCGCGGTCTCCGCCGCAGCGTGCGCGGTCCTGCTGATCTGAACAACCCCAAATACTATGCTGCATAGTATTTGGGTTACGCTGGCGGACGCGTCCTGTAATTCGCGTGCGACACGAAGGTGGTTCCATGACGGCGTTGACATCTCCTCCGGCTGCGCCGGCGGTTCGCCCCTATCCACCCCGCGGGGCCCGCAAGGGGTCGTTCCTGCACACGATGGTCACCACCACCGATCCGAAGGTCATCGGACTGATGTACTTGGTGACCTCGTTCGGGTTCTTTCTCGTCGGTGGCCTGATGGCGTTGATCATGCGCTCCGAGCTCGCGGTCCCGGGAATGCAGTTCCTCTCCAACGAGCAGTACAACCAGCTCTTCACCATGCACGGCACGATCATGCTGCTGCTCTACGCCACCCCGATCGTCTTCGGCTTCGGCAACTACATCCTGCCGCTGCAGATCGGCGCACCCGATGTCGCCTTCCCCCGGCTCAATGCCTTCTCCTACTGGCTGTACCTGTTCGGCGCACTGGTCACCACCGCAGGTTTCATCAGCCCCGGCGGTGCCGCAGACTTCGGCTGGACCGCGTACACCCCGTTGAGCAGCGCCGTCTACTCCCCCGGTATCGGATCCGACCTGTGGATCGTGGGCCTGCTCGTCGCCGGCCTGGGCACCATCCTGGGCGGGGTCAACATGGTCACCACCGTGGTGTGCCTGCGCGCACCGGGAATGACGATGTTCCGGCTACCGATCTTCACCTGGAACATCCTGGTGACCTCGATCTTGATCCTGCTGGCGTTCCCACTGCTGACCGCAGCACTGATGGGCCTGCTCGCCGACCGTAAACTCGGCACCCACATCTTCGATCCCGCCAACGGCGGAGCGTTGCTCTGGCAGCACCTGTTCTGGTTCTTCGGACACCCCGAGGTCTACATCATCGCGCTACCGTTCTTCGGAATCGTCTCGGAGATCTTCCCGGTCTTCTCCCGCAAACCCATCTTCGGGTACAAGGGGTTGATCTACGCCACCGTCGGCATCGCCGCCCTGTCCATCGCGGTGTGGGCGCACCACATGTACGCCACCGGTGCCGTGCTGCTGCCGTTCTTCTCGTTCATGACCTTCCTCATCGCCGTGCCGACCGGGGTGAAGATCTTCAACTGGATCGGCACCATGTGGCGCGGCCAGGTCACCCTCGAATCCCCCATGCTCTTCTCCATCGGATTCCTGATCACGTTCGTCTTCGGTGGACTGTCCGGAGTGCTCCTGGCGAGCCCGCCCATCGACTTCAACGTCACCGACACCTACTTCGTCGTCGCGCACTTCCACTACGTCGTGTTCGGAACGGTCGTGTTCGCGACCTACGCCGGCATCTACTTCTGGTTCCCCAAGATGACCGGCCGCATGCTCGACGAACGACTGGGCAAGTGGCACTTCTGGCTGACGTTCCTCGGCTTCCACGCCACCTTCCTCGTCCAGCACTGGCTCGGCGCCCAAGGAATGCCGCGCCGCTACGCCGACTACCTCCCGTCCGACGGATTCACCACCCTCAACCAGATCTCGACCGTGGGATCGTTCGTCCTCGGGGCCTCGACGCTGCCGTTCATCTGGAACGTGTTCAAGAGCTACCGCTACGGCGAAGTGGTCACCGTCGACGACCCCTGGGGCTTCGGTAACTCCCTCGAGTGGGCGACCAGTTGCCCACCCCCGCGGCACAATTTCATCGAGATGCCCCGGATCCGCTCCGAGCGGCCGGCGTTCGAGCTGCACTATCCGCACATGGTCGAACGCATCCGCGCCGAGCAGCACGTCGGTGGCCCGCACTCGGATTCGATCGCGCCCTCGGAAGTGATCACCGAAGCGATTGCCGGACCGGACGTATCGAAACGGCCGGACGTCGACAAGTAACACGGTCGACCGACCCCCGTAGGCTCACACCCCCTTACTACTAGTGCGCATAGTAGTAAGGAGAATCAGTACGACCAGAGGAGAACCGAACGTGAAACGATGGATGCTGGTCGCCGTGCTCATGTGCGGCACAGCACTGTTCTCCGCGGCCCCGGCATCGGCGCACAGTGAACTCGTCAGCTCCGACCCCCCGGCCGATGTGACGCTCGAGTTCGCACCGATCGGCGTCGGCCTCAAGTTCAATCAGGACATCAACGAATCGTTCGCGACCATCAGCGTGGTAGGTCCTGGCGATACTCAGTGGACGCAGGGTACGGCCACGGTCGAGGGCCCCGACGTATCGGTCCTGCTCGAGGACGGCCTACCCAACGGGCAGTACACCGTCGGCTACCGCGTCACCTCCGCGGACGGGCACCCGATCACCGGGTCGTACGGCTTTTCGGTCGACGTCGCGGAGACCGCCACCCGCCCGGACGCTGCTGCACAGCAATCGCAGGGCGGTGCGACCTCGCCGGCTCCCTCGACCACGCCGACGCAGGCCTACGATCCGAACAACCCGTCCGCCAGCGAGGACCGGCCACCGAAACAGAACACCATGATGCTGCTCTCCATCGTGGGCCTGACTGTCCTCGGTCTCGCTGCCATCGCCCTGACGTTGGTGATCCGAGGCAAGGACAAGCAATGACAGGGGCCCGATGAACATCGCCGCCGTAACTCCCCCGGAAGGCCCGCCGACCCTGGCAGCGTTGCTGAGCTTCGATCTTCCGCCGCTCCCGATCCTGCCGATCGCCGGCATCGTCATGGCCGGACTGTACTGCTGGGGGCTCTACCGGATCCGCGGCCGGGGTATCGCATGGTCACGGTGGCGGAGTGCGAGTTTTCTGCTCGGCTGCGCGGCGCTGGTCCTGGTGACCGGACTGCAGGTCGAACGCTACGGATACAGCCTGTTCAGCGTCTTCATGTTCCAGCATCTGACGTTGTCGATGACCATCCCACCGTTGTTGGTGGTGGGTTCGCCCGGACGACTTCTGTTGCGTGCCACCGCTCATCACGGAGCCGGGCGGTGGGTACTGATCGCGGCGCTGACGGGGTTGCGTAGCCGCGCCGGGCGCATCGCACTACATCCAGGTCTGACGATCCCGTTGTTCCTCTTCAGCTATTACGGGCTGTATCTGTCGTCGATCTTCGATGTTCTCGCCATCACAGTCATCGGGCACGTATCGATGGAGATCTTCTTCTTCGCCAGCGGGCTGCTGTTCATCATCCCTGTGCTCGCCGTCGGCCCCCTCCCCGTTCGGCAGAGCAATCTGGGCCGGTTGTTCGACCTGTTCGTCGAGATGCCGTTGCATGTGTTCTTCGGTGTCATCCTGATGATGTCGAGCACCCCCATGCTCGCCACGTTCGCCTCCCCACCCCCGGACTGGGGTGTCGATCCGGTATCCGATCAGAAGCTCGCCGGAGCGTTGGCGTGGTCCTACGGTGAGCCGGTGGCATTGCTGGTGGTGCTCATCTTCTGTATTCGGTGGAACCGGGACGAAAAGGAGGAATCGGCTGCCGCGGACCGGCACGCCGAAGAGGACGGGTACAGCGAACTCAACGCCTACAACGACTTTCTGAAAAAGATCGGTAGCGAGACCAGTCAACGGACCTGAGCTGTCGCGGCCGTCCCGCGCTCGGGGACTGCCGCGAGCTCATCGCCTGATCGCGCTTACTGGCAAGGGCACGATCGGGCGCATTCATCGCGCACGTGTGCCCGCCCCGATTCTGGCTCCCCGCTCACCGAGCCAGGCTTGCGGATCGACCTTCTGCCCCGCGGGAGATGTGGTCTCGAAATGCAGGTGCGGACCCGTCGAGTTACCGCGGTTCCCGACCTCTGCAATCCGATCGCCCTTACGGACGCGCTGACCCACCGTGACCGAATTTCCGTTGTTGTGCCCGTAGGTGGTGATCGATCCATCGTCGTGTCTGATCCGAACCCACAGCCCGAAGCCCTGTGCGGGCCCGGCGCTGATGACCGTTCCATCGGCCGCGGCGACGATCGGTGAGCCCAGTGAGTCGGCGATGTCGACACCGCCGTGTTGTGTCCCGCTTCGGGTGCCGAAATTCGAGGTGACCAGTCCGCTGCTGGGTGCGACAGCAGACGCAGTACCTCGGGAGGTGGCCGAGCCACCGGACGTGGAACCGCGCTGCTGTGCTGCATCAGGAACAGAATCTTCGGGCGCGGTCGTCTCGGATGCGGGAGGGGTGTCGGTGGTGCCGGGCACGGGCGAATCGCGGCCGGTGTTGCCCGTCACCGGATCCTGTTCCCCACCTCGGTCGCCGTCATGCGGGACTGCGGGGTCGAGGGCGTCGACCTGGAGCGATGCGGCGATACGAAGGGCCAGGAGTGGGTCGAGAGTCGCCAACGGGGCCAGGCAGGACAGGGACTGCGCCGGGGCATTCGAGACTCCACGGGCGATGGCGTCGACGATGCATCCTGCCGACGCGGACACCGGGCCGGCGGTGTCCGCGATGACGCCGCCGGCCTGGGCGGCGGCCCACGTCGAGGATGCGAAGGCTGCGAGGTCTGCCACCGCGATCGGATCGGTACCGATTGTCGCGGCCCGATCGGCCAGGCGGATCAACCGGCTGACGGCGTCGGCGGTCTGCTGACCTTCGACCTCGTCCCCGGACTCCACGGCCGGTTGACCCGGATTCGCTTCGGCTACCGGGGCGTGCAGGAACACCGCACCGAGTGCGGCACCGACGATCACGTATGTCCGCGCACCTCGGCATGCGCGACGTCGCCCGCCGCTCGGCGTCGTCTTTCCCGCGTTGTTCACGTGGTCACCCCACCCTTCTCGTTGAATGCCGGTCACGATCGCAGTGGATGCCGTGTCGGCCGTGGGTCAGTGTTGCGTGATCCCATCGACACCACAAGCCCCTTCTGTCACACTCTCGACTGCATTCGTCGCTGTTTCGCCTATCGATTCGGCGTCGAAAGTGAGTGCTTTGCACAGTAACTCGACGATTCGACGCCTTTTCATGCGTGCCGATGCCGGTCATGGGGGTCATCCCAATCGTTATTACTATGCAACATAGTATTTAGATATCGGCGTCAGCTCTCCGGCAACGGTGAGACCCCGTGTGCGCTCAGCAGGACATCGATCTGACCGACCTCGGCGGTTTGCGCGGAGGCGATCGAGCCCGCGAGCGCGGCGACAGCGGGAACTGTCGCGTTCGCTGCTCCCTGCTCTGCCATCGGGATTCCCCCACGATGGTGGCGGCGGAGCAGTTGTAGATACCGGCCGTCGAATTCTTCGGCGTTCATCCGGCGAAGTGCCGTCAGCTCGGCGGTACTGGCCATGCCGGGCATCGACGTCGCGTCCTGTCCGCTGTCGTTCGCGGACGCGCTCATGTCCATCGGGTGACCCCCTGTCGAGCTGGCCCCGGTCATCCACGTCATCGTCGGGCCGTCGGGCAGATATGGCCTGTCCCACAGTGTCAACCAGCCTTGCATCGTGCCGACTTGGCTCTGCTGCGAGGTCAACACGTCGAAGGCGAGGGTCCGGATGACCGGATCCGTCGAGCGTCCCAACGCCATCGCCGACATCTCGATCGCCTGGTTGTGATGGACCGACATGTCCTGCGCGAAACCCACATCCACCGAATTCGATGCCGGTACGGCCACTCGTGCGCTGTCCGGTGTGAGCAGTACGCCGATGAGGACGCCGGACAGGACGAGAGCTGTCACCGCCAAGCCGATGAGCAGTGCCCTGGGCCTGGATCTGGGTCCCGTTTCCGCGGCGTCATTCTGTGCACTGTCGTTCTGTGCATCGTCGATCTGGGCATCGTCGGCCTGGCCGTGCACGGTCATCGACTCCCCTCCCCCATCGGCGCTGGCGCACTGTCGAGGGCCGGGTCTTCCTCGAGGGGCACCGCGTCCGGTCCTGGCTCGCTGGCGTCGAACGGCGGCGGGTTGTCGGGATCGAACGCGCCGGGAATGGTCGAGCAACTGGCTCCGCTCTCGGGGTGGGTCGAGGGGTTCTGTCGCAGAGCAGCGACGAACTGAGTGATGCGCCGGTCGGAGGCATTGTCGAGCTCGAGTCGATGGCCCCACGACTGCAGCGTGATCGGTGCCGTCAGGCCCGGGTAGGGCGACATCATCGTGTAGGGCTCGCCCTCGACCCGCCCGGCGAGTGAACCGACCTCGTCGGAGGAGACCCGGTTCGGGTCGTACGTCACCCACACCGCCCCGTGTTCGAGCGAATGAACCGCGTTCTCGCTGCGTAGCGGGACGGGGTACACCACTCCGGTACACGTCGCCCAGGTCTGGTCGTGAGGGCCGCCGAACGGCGGACTCTGATCGTAGGCAACTCTCTGAGCTGGTTCGACGTGCCGCGCGGCCGGATACTCGACCTCGACGACGCCGTCGATGCCGCGGGAGGGGTCCGGGTCGTCGGCGGTCGGCGCGAACCGCTCGGCCTGATTGCGTTCGAGGACGCGGGGGGCCAGGTTGTATCCGATCGCACCGACGAGCACGACGATGACGACACCCGCGCCTATCACCGCCCAGGGAGCGCGCACGCCCCCGGGCACTCCGGCTGGGCGTGATCGCCGAGTCGAGCTCCGTCGGCCTCGGGCGGGGTTTCTGCTGCTGTTCATATTGCTCCTCCATCAAATACTATGCACCATAGTATTTGAATCAAGGTCCCAGGAAGCCCCTACGCACGACAGGACGGCCGATGCCGGTGTTCCGCGCACCCTCAACTGCTCGCGGGCAGCTTGCCCTTCATGTGCTGGCCTACAACGGTGCACGCCTGCTCTTCGTGTGTGTCGCCGCAGGAGTGCTTTTGGCCGTCGACGCACTGACGAGCCTTGACATTTCCTTCGTGTTGGTACTGCTTGGCGCACTTGCAGCAAGCCTGCCGCTGTCGGCACTGACCCTGAGGAAGCTCCGCCGAACCATCAATGCGGACATCGAAGCAGTCGATCGCACGCGCTCGATCAAGAAGCGAGGCCCCGCGGCGGGACGACCCGGCACCGACAAACCGTGACGTCGGCGCACGGACTTCGGCGTTGGCGTTGGCGTTGGCGGATCGTCCGTGTCGGTCACTGTTCGCCGACCCATTCGACGGACGCTTCGGCGTCCGGCTCGATGTCTAGTAGTTCCAGGGTGCGGTGCATCAGAGTCTCGATCCGATACTCGAGATCATCGACGAGGTCAGGCACATCGGCCAGAGCGGCGTGGGCACGGCGGCGGGCATCGACACCGATTAGCTAGTAGTCCGAGCCTGGTGCAGCTGACACCGGGTGCGGTGGTGTGCCGGTGACGTCAGTTTCCCGCTCGCCACGACCGCGTCGCCACGACAGGGGCGGGCGTGGATCGCGCCGGGGCAGTCGCCCGGAGCGGTGAGCAGCGATGACCGCCCCGACCGCTACCTGGGGCATCGGGTCGGCGGGAAACGGCACGACCCCACCGGTCGATCGGAACGGCGACGGGGCCTGGACGCACCGGCCACCTGCACATACCGGGAAAAGTCTCCCCCGGTACGTGCTCGGTGAGTAGTAGCGTCGAGGGGTAGCGATAGAACCGCAGGACAGTACGCCAGCGTTCCCACATCTCGGCGGGACGGAAGCCTTCCGACTCATCGGCTGATATCCGGACACTGTGCCGCCCACCGATCCACAGGGATGGAACTGACCACGCGCGGATGGGCCGCGAGTTCGTGCTACTTGAGCACGCAAATTACACCGCTGGGTGGGCTTGTCACCGAGGTCGGCAGACGAGGTGCAGGTGGGAGTTCGATTGCTTCCGAAGGGAATACGAACACCGAAGAACCGCCGAGTGAGCTGCACCTCATCGACTTGCGGCTCCGTACACGGCCGGGAGACTTGGTTGCATGACATCTTCTGTGGCACTCAGCCGCGAAACAGCCGTCGGCGCGGAGGCGCGACTGTCGTGGATACTGTCCGCGCTGGCCGGAATGGTGGGTGCTGTCGCATTTCTGCATTCGGCGGGGTATTTCGTGACGTTCATGACCGGCAACACCGAACGCGCCGTCATCGGGCATTTCGGCAGTCCGGAAGGTAAGCCCGTTGCACCCGGCGCATCGCCGTGGGCGGCGCTGGCTTTGATGGGTGCCTTTCTGGCGGGAGTGGTGATCGCGTCGATCTGCCGCCGCCGATACTGGTCCAATCACCCACACGGAGCAACAGTTGTCACGACCATCGCCCTCGCCGCGGCAGGGCTCATCGATATCGGGATATCCGGCTGGGCGTCCGACGACGTAAATTTCTATCCCATTCTGTTGGTTGCGTTCGCTCTCGGCGCGCTCAACACAGCATTCACGAAACGAGAAGAAACCTACATCCCCCTGAGCTACGTCACCGGCACCGTCGTCAAACTGGGCCAAGGGATCGAAAGACACCTACTGGGCGGCGGTACTTACCTCGACTGGCTTTGCTATGCAATGCTTCTCGGGTCCTTCGCAGCCGGAGGCGCAGCCGGGGCTCTGATCGGTGCCGCGATCACCGGACCTCAAGTACTCCTGGTTACCGCAGCCATCAGCCTGCTTGCAAGCATCTTCACCTTCACTCACACCGAGCGACGATCCCTATGGGGATAGGTCTATTCCCGGCCAGCGAAAACCTACGGGTCCGCGCTCCCGAGATCGTTCTGCTCCACCGGCGGACTCGACCAACAGAAACACTGTCGCAACGTGAATCAATCGGTTTGAGCGTGTGGAGAGGATGTTCGATACACACCATCTCTCGCTTGGCCCTGATCTCTTCGCCAAGGCGTCAGCGATGCCGGTAGTTGCTAGGTGGGTTGGGAGGTCGGTGCCGAAACCGTCAATAGTCGGCGACGCCGACGAGCGAGCTCGGTTTCGCAGCTACGTCGTGCACGGCCGCATCGGTCCCCGTGTGCGATCCGGATCGGAGCCATTGCCGACGACGGATACGGCAGATTCTGGGTCTCCCGCTGTGGACAACCGCGGGTGGTTCGCCCGCATCGCTACGCGTTGGCCATCGCGCTCGGTGGGTCGATCGACGAGTCGGTGAACGCATTGCACATGTCCGACAACCCGATCTGTGTACGAGTGACGCTGGACGAGGCGCAGCAACAGCCTCTTCACGTGGTCGACGGGAACCAATCGCAGAATCTGCGCGACATGGCCGCGAAAGGTCGCGGCGGTGGACGCCGCCGACCCGGGCTTTGGTACGGGCCGGATCGAGCCGCACGGGCGACGCGCGCCGGTTGCGTACGGCGGTACGCCATGGCCGAGACGACGTATCGGTGCAGGCAGCCTACTGAAGAGCGGTACACCCACGCTGTTCTCTCTAGCGTCGACGGATCGCAACCCACAGTCCGCAACGTCGGCAGATATAGGCAGCTCCCCCTGCCAGGGAGTGCAACTTCACGGTCGGGAAATCGCGACCACAGCAGGAACAGGCCGAGGTGCCGTCACTCTCACTGGACAGATTCATGAGCAAGCCCTTTCCGTCGAGAGTGACGGGAGAAGTTCGGCACTCCGTCTCCTTCCGCGTAATCGAATTCTACGACCTGTGCGCTGCCAACTTCAGCACGGATATACCGTGGGTGGATGGAGATCACCCTGCAGTATTTCGACGGTTGCCCGAACTGGACGGTCACTGCTGAACGGTTGCAGCTCCTCGCCGCGGAACACTCGGACGCCGTGCTCGTCTATCAACGCGTGGACACGGTGGACATGGCCGAACAGGTGCGTTTTCGTGGCTCTCCGACCGTTCTCGTCGACGGCGTCGACGTCATGGGCGACACATCCGCCGCAGTCGGTCTGGCCTGCCGTGTGTACATGACAGGTGACGGGCCGGCGGGTGCGCCGAGCATGGCTCAGCTCCGGGAAGCCATCCTCGGCTGACACCCGAATCGGGATACCCCAGGGGGTACTCATTGGTATCGTCGGTGACATACAGTCAGCTGATCGGCATGGTCGACGGGGCACAGCTCCGGCGGCCGGTTTGCTGAAAGCACTGACGGTGTTCGGCGTGCTGTTAATGCCTTCGGTGACACCGAACAATGAAGGTGATACAGCCGTGCTCGGGGGCCCGCATCCCTTTTTGAGTGCGGAGTCGCGGACGTCGCTGAATCCGGCGGTCGTCGATCCGACGAGATGTCCCGTGCGGGCGTTCTTCATCCCGCAGATGCGGGCCGTCCCGTCTCGACGGACCAGGGATCGACGCAGTTCGCAACCGTCGACACCGACGGCAACCTGATCGCCTTGCATAACGACGCCCCCGCACCCGAGGGACAGTTCTACCCGTCGCTCGACGGACGAGGGCGCACGATTGAAATTGGCTCGGCGCGGCGACTGCCGTCACCACTGACCGATCGACCCGCTCTTGGCAGGACCACTCAAGAGCCCATCGGACCACACATGATCACACCCGCAGCGGCGAGGGCACCGAACACGATCGGACTCGCGGTGATCGAGAGGACGATCAAGGACAGTTGGGTGCGGGCCCGCGCGTGCACGGGGGTGGACACAGCGACGGTGAGGCGATGAGCACGAGCGAGCACGTCGCCTCCGCTCGCGCCGAGGGCACCCGCGGGAGCGACGGACGAACCAGTGAGGGCGAGCAGACCACCGAGTAGCGCCCGCCGACCATGGGAGCGGGCAGCGCTGTCGTCCGCGCACATCTCGAGCAGCAGGGCGATCTCGGTCGCCCCGTCGCGGAACAACCGCATCCATGGAGCTGCCGCGGCGAGTCCGCGAACAGAGGCGAGCAGCAGGTGATGGCGACCGATTAGGTGAGCACGTTCGTGCGCCAAGACGGCGCCTAACTGATCCGGGACGAGTGCATCCAGGGCACCAGTAGTGATCACGATGGTCTTCGGACGGCCAGCAACGCAGTAGGCGAGCCGATCCGCGGTGTCGACGACCACCGCGTCGGTACCGGGCAGGCGTTGGCCGATCACCCTCGCCGTCCGGGCGTGGCGAAGCGTGTGCGTTCGCATCCGCAGCATGCCCCGCCCAGCCCTCCACACCACCAACGGAAGCGCCGCCGCAGCGACCGCGGAGACTGCTATCAGTGTTCCCTGAAGCAGTGCTGCGGCACGGCCGTCGATCGACCGGAGCACCTCGACGACGCACGCTGACACCCAGTGAGCGTCTCTGTTCCAATGCACCGCTTCGGTGACGAGCATGATCGCCGCGCCGGTCCAGGTCAGGATCACCACCGCCATTGCTGCACTCCAGGCAGCTATCCCGAGCTGCGGAGCGATGCCCCGGCGGGTCAGTCGCGCGAGCACAGGCGGACCGGCTACCGAGACCACGAGCCCGTAGAGCAGCAGGCACAGAGTCAGAGTCATCGCGACTGGCCGGGGTCGGTCAGTCTGCGCAACGCTCTTCGCACACGCTCCGACTCTTCGTCGCTCATCTGCTCGACGAAATGGGTGAGCACCAGGTCCGACTTGCCGCCCGCAGCGAACGCGTGACGCATCAGCCGGGCACTGTGCTCCTCGCGAGACAACGTCGGCCAGTAGTCGAACGCCTTGCCCCTACGGGTGCGCTCCAACCAGCCCTTACGGTGCAGGTTGTCCATCGTCGACATCACCGTGGTGTAGGCAATCACCCGCTGCTCGGCCAATTCGTCGAACAACTCCCGCACGGTGCTTCGCGCACCGCGGGCCCACAGGCGATCCATCACTACCGCCTCGAGTTCACCGAATCCGTTCACCCGCACCTATCGCCTCCTGCCCTGTCGTCTCCTGATCCTAGGGTCGTCGGTAACACGACATCTACTATCTATGTACGTACTCAGTATATGGTCGTGATGTCCCGTCTCCTCGGGACCAGAATTGAGGGAGATTCCGATGACCGAACTGATGACCAACCTGCAGACGTGGTGGGATTGCCAGATCATGATGGCCACCGGCATGTGTGGGGACATGTGCGCCGCAATGATGTGTTGCTGACCGGCTGACGACCTGCGATAGGATACTTCCCCCGACTTCCCGAAAGTCGGGGGAAGCTTGCCGGGCGAGCCTCTCGCGCGGCGTCGTACAGAACGAATCGACAGGGCGAGCGCAGTCTTTGACGATTGCGTACGGACGAAGACCAGGCTTGCCGAAGCCCTGCTGATCTGATCTCGTAACTCTCCTCGGCGACGGGGTGCCGGCGACGACGCTGCGCTTCCACGAAAGCGAGGGGCTGCTGCCGGCGGACCGAGCCCCGAACGGGTACCGCGTCTACGACAAACGAGCACAGCAACGGTTGGCGTTCATCACCGCCGCGAAAAGCTCGAAACTGACGCTGCCACAGATCAAGACGATGCTGCGCGCATGGGAGAACGACTCCTGCGCCGCTGTGAAGACCGGGCTGCGGCCAACACTGCGCGAGCACATCACCCGGGAGGAGGAGTCGATCGCGCAGCTCACCGAGCTGCATGCCGCAATGACCGGTGCGTTCGATCGTCTCGACGACACTCCCGACGCGTCGGCGCGCCGTTCGACCCGCAATGCAGCTGGTTGACCTCGGCCTCCTCGCCGTCTCGGACGGATTCGGCGAGTAGGGAATCGAAAGCGCCTTCGTAGCAGGTGCCACCGCGATCGGGAAGTCGGCGATCTCGACCGCGCCGTACGGAGCAACTGCGGTTTGTCGCGTGCGTCCGCAGGTCCGGTGACCGGGTCCCACACCACGGAGGTGTTCTTCGTCGTGCCGTCGTCCTGTCTCAGTACGGCACGACGAGGATCGGACTCGTGCCGACGAGACCGGGGCCGAGCATTCACGCATAGCGATCATACCGGGCTTAGATGCTATCATCGTTGCATGACGATCAATAAGGATGGCCGCCTGCCCGGCGGTTCCACGTCGACTTTCGATGCGGCAGTGTCGTTGTTCCACAGCCTTTCCGATGCGACACGGTTGGCTATCGTTCGCCGTCTCGCCAGCAGGGAGGTGCGTGTAGCGGACCTGGTGAGCGAGCTGGGGCTGGCACAGTCGACGGTATCGGCGCACATGGCGTGCCTGCGGGACTGCGGATTGGTCGTCGGTCGCCCCCAGGGCCGGCAGGTGTTCTACTCCCTCGTCCGGCCGGAACTGTTGGACCTGCTCGCTTCGGCCGAGACCCTCCTCGCCGTCACGGGGAACGCGGTGGCACTCTGCCCGGTTTACGGCACCGCGCCCGCCGGGTCGGCGGTGACCGGATGAGCGACGCATGCGGCTGCGGCCACGACGAACCCCGCCTGGACGGCGACGAGGAGCACGAACCCGACAAGCTGTGGCAGATCACCGAGATCCGAGCTGCCGCGGTGGCCGGTGCACTGCTGGCGGCAGGGCTGATCATTGACTGGATCGGCGGCCCTGATCGGCTGACCCTGGTGCTCGAATCACTCGCGTTGATCGTCGCCGGCTACACCTTCGTCCCGTCGACCCTTCGGCGGCTCGCGCGCGGCAAGATCGGTGTCGGCACCCTGATGACCATCGCGGCGGTCGGTGCCGTGATCCTTGGTGAGGTCGGCGAGGCCGCGATGCTCGCGTTCTTGTTCGCGATCAGCGAGGGCCTCGAGGAGTACGCGGTCGCCCGCACACGGCGAGGTCTACGGGCACTGTTGTCCCTGGTTCCCGACACCGCCACAGTCCGACGAGACGGCCTCGAGCAGGCGGTGTCGCCGACCGAGTTGATGCTCGGGGAGATGATGATCGTCAAGCCCGGCGAGCGCATCGCCACCGACGGCACCATCCGCCGCGGCACCACCGCGCTCGACACCTCGGCGATCACCGGCGAATCGGTGCCCGTCGAGGCCGGGCCCGGCGACGACGTGTATGCCGGGGCGATCAACGGAACCGGCGTTCTCGAGGTGGAGGTCTCCGCACGTGCCGAGGACAACTCGCTGGCCAAGATCGTCCGGATCGTCGAGGCCGAGCAGTCCCGCAAGGGTGAGGCTCAGCGGTTGGCCGACACGATCGCCAGGCCCCTGGTGCCGGCAATCATGGTCGCCGCCGCCCTCATCGCCGCCGTGGGCAGCCTGCTCGGCGAACCACGGGTATGGATCGAACGCGCACTGGTCGTCCTCGTCGCCGCCTCACCGTGCGCACTGGCCATCGCCGTCCCGGTCACCGTCGTCGCGGCGATCGGCGCCGCCAGCAAACTCGGCGTCCTGGTCAAGGGAGGCTCAGCTCTTGAGGCGCTGGGCCGCATCCGCGTGATCGCGCTCGACAAGACCGGCACCCTGACCCGCAACAAGCCGGTCGTCATCGACGTCGCCACCGCGGACGGTGCGACCCGCGAACAGGTCCTCGCCGTGGCCGCAGCGCTGGAAGTGCGCAGCGAGCACCCCCTGGCCGCGGCGATCCTCGCCGCCGTCGACGACCACACACCCGCCGACGACGTCGTCGCAGTCACCGGAGCCGGCCTCACCGGCCGCCTCTGCGGCGACGACGTCCGCCTCGGCCGACCAGGGTGGATCGACCCCGGCCCGCTGGCCGCGGACGTGGAACGGATGCAGCACGCCGGAGCCACCGCCGTCCTCGTCGAACAGGACGGCCGCACCCTCGGCGCGATAGCGGTCCGCGACGAACTGCGACCCGAAGCCGCGGAAGTCGTCGCCGGTCTCCGCCGCGACGGGTACCACGTCGCGATGCTCACCGGGGACAACGAACGCACCGCCCGCGCACTGGCCGCCGACGTCGGCATCGAGGAGGTCCACGCGGATCTGCGACCGGAGGACAAAGCACGCATCATCGGCGACCTGAAGGGCCGCCGGTCGACCGCGATGGTCGGCGACGGCGTCAACGACGCCCCCGCACTGGCCACCGCCGACCTCGGTATCGCCATGGGCGCCATGGGCACCGACGTGGCCATCGAGACCGCCGACGTCGCCCTGATGGGTGAGGACCTGCGGCACCTGCCGCACGCCCTGGCCCACGCGCGCCGATCCCGACGCATCATGCTGCAGAACGTCGGGCTGTCGCTGGCGATCATCACCGTGCTGATGCCGCTCGCCCTGTTCGGAATCCTCGGCCTGGCCGCGGTGGTGCTGGTGCACGAACTCGCCGAGATCGTGGTCATCGCCAACGGAGTCCGCGCCGGCCGCACCCACCCCCTGTCCGCCGCAGCGGTGCCCGCACCTGCCCCGGCAGCAGCCGAGGCCTGGACATGAGCCCAGACCCCACTTCGGGCCCGATGCCGGGTGTCTCGACCGGGGGACGCTCGGCGACTCGATCCCGGTGGACCCTGGCGATCGTCGTCGCCGTCCTCGTCGCGGCGGCACTCGCGGCCGACCCCGTCGCCCGCCGCGCACTCTCCGACGGCCGCGTCATCGAACTGGGGTTGCTGCAACTCAGGCTTGCCTACAACAGCGGTGTCGCCTTCAGCGTCGGGAACGGGCTGCCGCCAGGGGTCATCATCGCGGTCACCGCCATCATCACTCTCGCCATCGCCGTGTACGCGTGGCGCACCGTCCCCGTCGGCTCACTGACCGGGACGGTGGGGCTGTCGGCGGTCGTCGCCGGAGCGGCCGCCAACGTCATCGACCGCGCTGCCGACGGCCGCGTGACGGACTACTTCCACACCGGATGGTGGCCCACCTTCAACCTCGCCGACACCTACCTCACATGCGGCGTAGTCCTGGTCGTCCTCGCGTCGCTCCGGGAGGGCCGAACCCGCGTCGATCCCACGGGCACGGAGCAACGATCCGTATGACTGCTCCCCGACCTCGAATCCGATCGACCTCCATGACGGTCGCGTGCGGCACCGGGGGCGTCCGGTTACATCCTCACCGACGCCCGGTGCGGCAGTGATCACCACCATCGCCGCGGCAGTGGCGATGTTCGCCGGCACCAACATCGACGACATCGTCGTGCTGACGGTGCTGTTCGTCGCCTCCGCCAGCCAGGGTAGGCCGCGGGCGTGGCAGATCGTCACCGGCCAGTACCTCGGCCTGATCACCCTCGTCGCGACCAGCGTCGTCGCCGCTCTGGGACTGGTGATCGTGCCGCAAGAATGGGTCGGGCTACTCGGTGTGCTGCCCCTGTCGCTGGGGCTCTGGACGCTGATCCGCTGGCTGCGCAGCGACGACGAGGACGAACCCCCGGTCGCTGCCACCGGAATGGCAGGCGTTGCTGCCATCACCATCGCCAACGGTGCCGACAACATCGCCGTCTACACCCCGGTCTTTCGGACGCTCGGTCCACCACAGACCGCAGTCACCATCGCCGTGTTCCTGATCTGCGTCGGGATCTGGTGCTACGCCGGCAGGCTGCTGGGCACTCGCAGGAAGGTCGTCGACACTCTCGAACGGGTCGAGCACTGGCTCGTCCCAGCGGTGTTCATCGGCTTGGGTCTCTTCATCCTCCTCGAATCCGGAGTTCTCGCCCGGCTGATCGCCGCCGCGTCATGACCGACACCCGCTCGCGCGCAGCCTGCGGAACCGCTACGGCCCGACTCAGATCGGTTCCCGCCACCGCCCGGTGGCGTCACCTCCATGCCATCGATCGAAGCGTGAGGGTGAGCAAAGGGCGGCGCATCGATACTCGGTCGATCCGTCGGCGATCATCAGATCGACCACGGTGCGACAATCGGACCGGACTTGCCGAATCGACCGCCGAGTAGGCGTCGCTGACCCCGATCATCTGTGTCCGAGCGGTGTGTGGACAGACGAGCCACGCTCGTCCGCGCGGGCGCGGAGTCGTATTCGTCGCCGGAAGGTTAGGTTCGGCAGCCCTTATAGACTCGCTCGGTGCCCAGAGACTTCAACCGCCCGAAACGCCCCAGTGTGCGCTTAGCGCACGATTTGGGCAGATTCGGTGACGCACCGGGTCTGATATCGGTGAACGAGACGATCACCTACCGCGACCTGGACGAGCGCATCGACCGGCAGGCGGCCAGACTTGGACGTGGCCGTCGTCTGGTACTGATCGCCGGCACCAACAAGGTCGAGGTCGTCGTCACCTACCTCGCGGCGCTGCGTGCAGGACACCCCGTACTGCTGGCCTCGGACGACAATCCCGACCATCTCGACGGGCTCATCGACACATATCGGCCCGATGTGGTGGTGCGCACCCTCGACGGCAACACAGTCGTCGAAGAACTCGATCGACAATCCAGACATGAGCTGCACCCTGATCTCGCGTTGCTGCTGAGCACCTCGGGTTCGACCGGATCACCCAAACTCGTCCGTCTCTCGCACGACAACGTGCAGGCCAACGCCGAGTCGATTGCCGAATACCTGGGCATCCGCCCCACCGACCGTGCCGTGACCACGCTACCCATGCACTACTGCTATGGGCTTTCGGTCGTCCACAGCCACCTCCTGCGCGGTGCCGCCTTGATTCTGACCAACTCTTCGGTCACAGATACTCGACTGTGGGACCTTGCGCGCACCCACCGCGCCTCCACCTTCGCGGGTGTGCCGTACACCTTCGATCTGCTCGACCGTATCGGGTTCGAACAGCTGAATCTTCACGACCTGCGGTACGTCACGCAGGCCGGCGGAAAGCTGTCGCCCGATCGCGTCCGCACGTATGCCGAGCTGGGCCGACGCCAGGGATGGGACTTGTTCGTCATGTACGGGCAAACGGAGGCGACCGCCCGAATGGCGTATCTGCCACCGGATCTTGCCGCCGCTCATCCGCATTCCATCGGACGGCCGATTCCCGACGGGTCCTTTCGGCTCGATCCGGTCGCGGATGCCCCGGACGGGACGGGTGAGCTCGTCTATTCGGGGCCGAACGTCATGCTCGGCTACGCACACGACCCCGGCGACTTGCGCCTGGGTGACACGCTCGCCGGCGAGCTGCGAACAGGCGACCTGGCCCGGCGAACGGCCGATGGACTGTACGAAGTGGTCGGCCGACGCAGCCGTTTCGCGAAAGTGTTCGGTCTACGTATCGATCTGCACCGCGTCGAGTCCGCGCTCGCACACCTGGGATTGACCGTGTGCTGCACCGACGGCACGGACGAACTCGTCGTCGTCGCGGAGAACGCTGACGTCGCCGACGTGCGACGCTTGACAGCACAGTTCAGCGGCCTTCCCGCAACAGCAGTTCGGGTGTGTGTCGTCGATGAGCTGCCGCGCACCTCCACCGGCAAACCCGATGCGCGAGCGGTCGCGGAATTCGCAGGCAAGCCCGGCCCTGTTCAGCCCACCTCGACGACGACAAAGCCCGAGACCACCGATGTCAAAGCGATGTATGCCGAGGTCCTGCATCACGCAAGGGTCGACGACGACAGCACGTTCGTGAGCTTGGGCGGTGACTCTTTGTCGTATGTGCGGATGTCCATTCGGCTGGAGGAGCTGCTCGGTCACCTCCCGGCGGACTGGCACAACACCCGAGTCGTGGACTTCGTTCAGGCACCGCACCTGCGCCGCGGCTGGCGACGGGTGGAGACCAACGTTGTGCTGCGCGCCCTTGCGATCGTGCTGATCACCGGCTCGCACATACACCTGTTTTCGGTGCTCGGCGGGGCGCACGTGCTTCTCGGAATCGCCGGCTACAACTTCGCCCGCTTCCACCTCGGCGCGGTCGATCGCACCGCCCGCGCACGCAATGCTGTGCGCAGCGTCGCTCGGATCGCCATCCCCAGCATGGTGTGGATCGGGGCCATCATCGCTCTGACCGGGGACTACCGCATCACCAGTGCATTGCTGCTCAACGGAATCTTCGGCCCGGACGGTTGGTCTGTCGAATGGCGATACTGGTTCGTCGAGG
Organism: Rhodococcus sp. NPDC078407; assembly: GCF_044542515.1. Classification (NCBI taxonomy): domain Bacteria; kingdom Bacillati; phylum Actinomycetota; class Actinomycetes; order Mycobacteriales; family Nocardiaceae; genus Rhodococcus; species Rhodococcus sp. NPDC078407. Next base: position 74,250 of record NZ_JBITUQ010000017.1, read on the forward strand.
CGATTGTGTACATCGTCCTCGTAGCCGCCGCTGTGCTCTATGTTCCGGCGGTCGCACGTCTCGAACGCAGTCACCCGTTCTGGTTTCCTATGGGGTTGGTGGCATTGGGCCTGGTTACCCGTTACGGATTGATCGAGATCGACGACAGCCGCAATCGCATTCTGACCGCGGCGGTTGTCTTCTGGTTGTTCGCCCTCGGCTGGGCCGCCGCCCGGGCGCAGACCGTGTGGCATCGAGTGGGGGTCACCGCGGCAATCGTGCTATCGATTCCCGGGTTCTTCTTCGGCGACATCCAGCGAGAAGTCATCGTGATTGTCGGACTTTGCCTGCTGGTGTGGCTCACATCCGTCCCATGTCCCGCAGTTGTGGGCCGGGTTGCGGGGGTGTTGGCAAGCGCGTCACTCTACATCTACCTGACCCATTTTCAGGTCTATCTACCGCTGCGCGACGACCATCCCTGGACAGCATTCGCCCTGTCGATCGTCGTGGGGGTTGTCTACTGGCAGGCCGCGACCTTCGTGCTCGCCCGTCTACCGTGGAGCGGGACAGGGCCGGGCATTAGGTTTGCCAATCCTCTAAGTACCATGGCGGCGGGGACGACCGGAGGTGGTCCGGTAAATGCGAAGGACGGACGATGAGCAAGCGGATCGAACTGATGGCGGGCCTCGCACTGGCGACCGCGGCACTGTTGACGGTGTCGGGGTGTTCGAGCGCTGAGTCCGACCCGGGCGGGGACAACCGGATCACCGTCTACAACGCCCAACACGAGTCGCTGACGAAAGAATGGGCCGACGCGTTCACCTCGGAGACCGGCATCGAGGTCGACCTGCGCCAAGGGAGCGATACCGAACTCGGCAACCAACTCGTAGCGGAGGGTGACCGATCGCCAGCGGATGTGTTCCTCACGGAGAACTCTCCGGCGATGACGCTCGTCGAGAACGCGGGTCTGTTCACCGACGTCGACCAGGCCGTGCTGGCCCAGGTTCCGAGCCAATACCGCCCGTCGAACGGCAAGTGGACGGGTATCGCCGCCCGCTCGACCGTGTTCGCCTACAACACGGACATGCTGACCCCCGATCAGCTCCCGGCCTCACTCCTGGACCTGCAGGACCCCGCCTGGAAGGACCGCTGGGCAGCATCGCCGTCGGGAGCCGATTTCCAAGCCATCGTCAGTGCGCTGCTCGAGTTGAAAGGCGAGGACGCTACACGCACCTGGTTGGAGGGGATGAAGAACAACGTCCGCGCCTACAACGGTAACGGCACGGTGATGAAAGCCGTCAACGCCGGAGAAATCCCGGGCGGCGTGATCTACCACTACTACTGGTTCGGCGATCAGGCCAAGACCGGAGAGAACAGCAGTAACGTCGCCCTGCACTACTTCAAGAACGAAGACCCCGGCGCATTTGTCAGCGTCTCCGGCGGCGGCGTCCTGCAGTCCAGCGCGAAACAGGATGCAGCGCAGCAGTTCCTGGCGTTCGTCACCGGACCGAAGGGTCAGGAAGTTCTGCGGGACGGGATGTCGTTCGAGTACTCGGTGGGCAGCGAAGTGGCGGCCAACGCGGATCTGGTCCCCTTGACCGAACTGCAGGCCCCGCAGGTGGACCCGGCGAAGCTCAACAGCCCGAAGGTCACCGAGCTCATGACCGAAGCCGGTTTGCTCTGATTCCAACGACGAACGGTCGAGAACAACGGGGGCCGGCCCACACGCTGCGGTGCCCAGCAGGCCGGTCGCGTATGCCCTTGCCTCTGGCTGTCACCGCAGTGATTGTCGTGGCGATCTCGCTCATCCCGCTCGGGTACGTGATCGTGGAGAGCGTGGACACCGGCTGGGCCACCGCGTCGGCGCTGCTGTTCCGATCGCGGGTCCGCGAATTGTTGGCCAACACCGTGATGTTGGTAGTGATCACGGTGCCCATCTGTGTCGCAATCGGCGTCGCGGCTGCTTGGTTGGTCGAGCGCACACGAGTATTCGGAGCGAAGGTGTGGGCGGTATTGCTTGCCGCGCCGCTGGCTGTCCCGGCGTTCGTGAACGGCTACTCGTGGGTGACGGCGATCCCTTCCCTCGGCGGGCTGCGCGGCGGCGTTCTGATCGCAACGCTCTCGTATTTTCCTCTCGTCTACATTCCCGTGGCCGCGACGCTACGCAGGCTCGACCCCGCGGTCGAGGAATCGGCGCGAGGACTCGGAATCGGACCGTGGGCAGTGTTCTTTCGCGTCGTGGTGCCGCAGCTGCGGCTGGCAATCGCCGGCGGCGCGCTTCTGGTCGCGTTGCACCTACTCGCCGAATACGGTGCCTTCGTCTTCATCCGCTTCGACACATTCACTACAGCGATTTTCGAGCAGTATCAATCGACGTTCAACGGAGCGGCGGCGACCATGCTCGCCGGGGTGCTGGTATTGCTGTGCCTCACATTGTTGGTGATCGAAGCGGTTGTGCGTGGCAGTGCCAGGTATGCCCGCATCGGCTCGGGTGCAGCCCGCCCGGCCGTGCCTGCAGAACTCGGTTGGCAGTATTCGCCGATCGCGCTCGTCTTCCTGGGGATGTTGATCGCACTGTCTCTCGGAGTCCCGATCGCCAGTGTTCTGCGGTGGCTTGTCGTCGGCGGCAGCGCGGTGTGGGAGTGGGACGAAATCTCGTCCGCGCTGCTGCAGACGCTCGGGTTCGGAATTGCCGGTGCGGTCATGACGTGTGCACTCGCGTTCCCGGTCGCGTGGATCTCGATTCGCCACCGCGGACGGTTCAGCCGTGTCCTCGAGGGCGGTACCTACATCTCGAGTTCGTTGCCCGGCATCGTGGTTGCGTTGGCGTTCGTCACCGTCGCCATTCGGTACGCAAATCCGCTGTATCAAACAGTTGTCGTCGTGATCGCGGCCTACGCATTGCTCTTCCTGCCACGCGCATTGGTCAACCTGCGGGCGGGGCTCGCGCAGGCGCCCGTCGGGTTGGACGAGGCGGCTCGGTCGCTGGGTCTGTCACCGCTGTCGAGTTTCTTTCGGGTGACTCTCAGATTGGCTGCGCCGGCCACCGCAGCGGGCGGTGCGTTGGTGTTCTTGGGGATCGTGAACGAGTTGACCGCGACATTGCTGCTGGCACCGACCGGAACCCGCACTCTGTCGATGCAGTTCTGGTCGCTGAGCAGCGAGATCGACTACTCGGGGGCTGCTCCGTACGCGTTGATCATGATCGTGCTGTCTCTGCCCATGACCTACGTTCTCTTCTCCCAGTCGAAAAAGGCGGCAGGACTATGACATACGCGGTGGAGGTGGATGGGCTGGACAAGTCGTTCGGTCCTGTGACGGTGCTACGTCGTGTTGAGTTCGCTGTCGATGCCGGGTCGACCACAGCCATCGTCGGACCGTCCGGTTGCGGTAAGACGACGCTGCTGCGTCTGATCGCGGGTTTCGACAAACCCGACGCAGGCACTGTCGCACTGACCGGGAAGGTCGTCGCGGGATCCGGCTGGACGCCTGCGCACCGAAGGTCGGTGGGGTACGTCGCCCAGGACGGGGCACTGTTCCCACACGCCACGGTCGGCGCGAACATCGGGTTCGGCCTGCCACGCCGTGCCCGCACCGTCTCGAAGATCACCGAACTGCTCGAGATGGTGTCGCTGGATTCGTCCTACGCCTCACGTCGACCCGACCAGCTCTCCGGCGGCCAGCAGCAACGGGTCGCGCTCGCGCGGGCGCTGGCGCGTGAACCTGAATTGATGCTGCTCGACGAACCGTTCTCGGCACTCGATGCCGGCTTGCGGGCGAACACTCGACGGATCGTCGCCGACGTCCTCGCCAAGGCTGGGATCACCACCATCCTCGTCACCCACGATCAACCCGAGGCCCTGTCGTTCGCCGACCGGGTTGCGGTGATGAGCTCGGGCAGGCTCGCACAGATCGGTACACCTCGTGAAATCTATTCCCGCCCTGTGGACGTCACCACCGCGGAATTCATCGGTGACGCCGTGATCTTGACGGCCCACATCGAGAACGGCCGTGCCCGCTGCGCCCTCGGCGACGTCGCCGTCGCCCCTTCCCCGAACGCCATCGAAGGTGCAGCCCGAATCATGTTGCGGCCGGAGCAAATCGAGGTGACCACCGACGGCGCGGGTGCATCGGGGGCCGTCGTCGACGTGGAGTACTTCGGGTCGGAGATGCTGCTCGGGATCCGCCTCGACACCGCGGACACCGCTATGGCCCAGCGGGTCACCGTGCGCCGCTTCGGCGCCACGGCTCTGACGCCCGGCGACAGGGTCGCCATCCGCGTCATCGGCGACGCCGTAGTGTACGACCTGTGAGAGAGCTACTCAGTGTGAGGCAGCCTCTCGCGTCCTGCTCGATCATGCGATCGATGCCGAACAATGTGCGTAGTTAGTGGGCAGACTTGCACCATCCAGACTGAGGCAACGCCCCGGAGGCAATCACGTCTCGACCCCAAGCATGGAACGGGCCGGCCGGCATCGACTGTCACCGCCGTCTACGATCCGCACGCGGGTTGATGTCTTGAAGGTGGTGGGCGGCTTCGTCGTCATCCAAACTGGGGGCATCGATTGCGTTGCTTGCAAATCTGGTGGCCCGCACTAAGTCTTCTTTCTTTCGAGGACGGACTCCCCCTGAGCGGCGGAAGAACCCACTGATTCCGATTTCCCACGCACACCACCACCATCGCGAGCGGTAATCGGTCCTGGAACACAGAGGCAAGCAGGAGACGTTCACCCGCGCACAATCAGACGACGGTTAGATGGATCAGTGCAATGCTGAGTGCGACGACGATTCCCGCGATGAACCGGGCTGCATATCGAGTGATCCGGTAATTTGACATCGCTGCCCATCAACATGCGGTCAGAGGTGAACCGCACCAACGGAATCAGCGCGATCGGAATACCGAAGGACAACACGACCTGCGAGACGACGAGAGCGCGACTGGGGTCAACCCCAGCGGCGAGGATCGCCAGTGCCGGAACCAGCCGCCGCACACGATCGGGATGCGCTTGCGTGGACGGTGCACGCCTGCTTTTCGTGTGTGTCGCTGCAGGAGCGATCGTGACCATCGACGCACTGACCAGTCTCGACATCCCCTTCGTGTTGGTACTTCTCACCGCGCTTGCCGCTGTCGGCACTGACCCTCAGGAAACGTCGCCGAACCATCAACGCAGACATCGATGCAGTGGATCGGAAGCGCACCGCGAGACGAGGTCCAGCGACACGACCACCCCGTACCAAGAGACCGTGAAGCCCGCGTGCGAACTTTCGACACAGACCCGGTCGTCGTTCGGTGCAATGTTCGCTGACTCACTCACAACAGGGGTCGCTCCTGCGGGGTGACACCTGGGATCGTCGCGCGCTGAAGACTATTGCTCGCACTCCGGCATTTCCGCATCTAAGAACTCGAGAAGTTCCCTGAGCAGTCGGTCTGCGCGGTTTTCGACATCGGCAAGAACCGAATCGACGTCGTCGAGGAGCGCGTGGGAGTGCCTTCGTGCGAGTGTGCCGCGTTCGTAGTAACCAGGGTCGAGCGAGACCGCCGATGCAGGCTCGAGCGTAAAGACACGCTTTGGGTTCGTCTCTCGGACGGGGGGCGGTATGTGCGTGGGAGCGCGTCCCCCGAGGTGTGCTCGAACGATATCGGCTATTCCCCGGGAGGTGAGAGGGGTTGCGACCAGCGGGGTATGGCCCCACCGGTCGATCGTGGTCAACAACGGCCGTTCGCTGCCTGGGTCGAGATGAGTAACGGAGTCGGCGAGTTCGGTTCCGTCGACGTGCTCGATGGCGTCGGCGAGCATGCGTGTGCTGGGGTGCCGCTCGCCGTGGGCCAGGACCTCGTACCAGCGCCTGTACACCTTTCTCGGTGATGCGCCCGCCCTCACGAGCTCCAACGAAGTGACGGCATGTACACCGGTGCCCGTTTCGATTGTGAGGGCATCGAATTCGGGTTCGACGGCGACATCTCTTATTCGCAGTGCCGCGATCTCGGTGTATGGCAGCCCGGCCGCGGCAAGAGTGAGGACCAGTGCATCTCGGCGAGCGAACAACGCCGCCGGCCACCCTGTTCCGGGGAGGCGCGTGACGATGCCGCCGATCCGAGTTGCGGTGTCGCGCAAACGCGCTGCACGCAGCGCGTCCAGAGCCGCTCGCACGCTCTGACCGCGACCCGGCGGGGGCAGGGCGCGGTCTCGATGAACAGCGTCGATGACGGCGATGCGACGACGTTGCGTTGCCGGCGCGGCAGGGTTGGCTCGGAGGAACCGAACGAACAACTCCGGTGAGACCGGCAACGCCGACTGATCATGAGCGGTGCACCAGTCCGCGAACAGCGACCACGTGTGTCGACCCCGTTCCGGGACAGTGTCGTTCGATACTGGAGTTGTTCGGACAAGGTCGGTGTTGTCGCCGCTCGTCGAGGTGTCGGTGCCGTGCATGAGGGTCACAAGCCGAGATCGTTCACGGCGTTGCCGACCAGAGGCGCGTTCTCGCGGGCATAGATTTCGACCATTCCCGGGCTTCTGTGTCCGGTCTGTCGCATGATCGCGTGTGCGTCGGCACCGTTACGGAACGCTTGAGTGACGAATCCGGCACGCAGTGAATGTCCGCCCAGCTGGGCGAGAAGGTCTGCGTCGTAGCCGGCGCGGCCGGCGCGGCGGCGGATCGCGGCGTGCACTGCCGCACCCGACAGTGCGGTCTGGGATAGGTTGCCGTTCTTGCGGATCGACCGGAACAGCGCCGACCGCGTGTCAGCGGTGGGCAGGGTGCTGTGGCAGAGATGGGAGTCGAACTTCGCTGCGCGGGAAAGCAAACGAATGATCGCGGTTCTGCCACCGGTATCGAATGCAGCAACGATCTGCAGCCAGCGAACCCACGCGCAGACCGGGCATGATTCGTGCCGGTCGGTGAACGGCAGCGCCTTCACCGTTCCGGTTCCGTCCTGGTCGGTCTTCGAGTGCCGCAGGCGGACATGCGCACCGTCGAGGCGATCGCGGCGCACATCACGACATTCGAGGTCCACGAGTTCGCTGCGCCGAAATGCCCCGGAGTACCCCATCAGCAGTAGTGCGGTGTCGCGGCGTTCGAGCACTTCACTGGCCCAGCCGGTGACACCGGCACGTGCTACGTCAACGATGGCAGTGATATCGGACGTCAGGAGTGGGGCGCGGGGATTGCGGGGGCGCTCCCCCGCGGCGGCGTAGTCTCGGCGGATACCGGCGAGGGTGGCGCGCACCATCTCGTGGCCACACGGGGTGTCGTGGCCGAGCCCGCGGTGACGGTCGGTGATCGCAGCGACCCATTTGCCGAAGGTCGACGGTGCATACGCCCGGACTCCGTCGACGGTCAGCGAGTCCGCCGCGTCAACGAGATACGCAGCCACGGTCGCAGGGTGCGCCGGCAACGAGATGTGCCCGGCGGCAGTGCACCAGGTCTCGAATCGCCGCCACGCCGAATCGTAGGCGCGGCGGGTTGCGGCAGACCGCGCCGACGCCATCGACCGTTCGATACGCGCAGCCACCTCGGCCGACAGGTCCGGAAACACCACCGCACCACTCACCAGGGCAACTGAATCTGCGTCCAGGACCTCACCGAGCTGCCGTTCTGCCATGGCAAGAACTGTAGTGCGCACCTCCGACAGGCTTTTTGATTTCAAAACACGCTCACCTGGTGTTTCGCCGGGGATGGTGCGGGAAAATGGGCGTACGACGGCCTGCAGTACCACTTCTCGGTGCTCTGAGCGTCGGTTGAGGAGCAGAAGTTTGCTCCGTACACGGCCGCACCGGTCTGTTCGAATTGCTCGACAGTTGAGTATCCCTGGGACGGGTCGCAAGCGTAGCCGTCGAGGACTTGTCCGGCCACGAGATCAGGTCGTTCCACTGAGCAGTAGCTCTTTGGACGGGAAACCCGTCGAATCTCCTTCACTTTGACACCTACACCGGCAGCTCGTGGCGGGGTCGCAGCCCTACGAGGACCTAGTCGGGGCGTGACACCCGAATAGTTCTCGAGTACGCGGCTCGGAATTATCGGGAACTTCCGGGACCGCTGGCCCGACTACTGCACGAGTAGGACCGGCTGAGCGCCCAGTGCAGCCCGAGGAGAAGGAACCGAAACACGCAGATGTCCACCAGTGAAATCGATCGACCGCCTGCGCCCGGTGACACCCCGCCTTCGGTGACGAAGATCCCGTTGTGGCCACAGATCAGGCCGTTCGTGCTGCGGTTGCACTTTTATGCCGGCATCCTGGTCGGACCGTTTCTGCTGATCGCGGCCGTGACCGGCCTGCTGTACACCATCAGGATCAACCGGATCCGGTCCGCGTCGTCGAGTGCGGCGAGCGGACGAACCGACTCCCGAAGGTGCCCCAAATCCTCGCTGGACGACTCGGTGGGTTCGTCGCTGCTTCCTGTCGATGCGGTCATCGCCTCACCATTCCTCGATGTCGCTGAAGACAGGCGTTGCGGTGCCGCCGTCCGCTCGAGGCTCCACCGGCGGGTGGATCGCCGGGATCGGTGCAGACGCGGCGCCGGTGAGATGCGTGCGGCGGGCACGGTTGCGCCGGGCTCTGCGGGTGGCTTTCTGCGAGCGGTCGGTGACCTCGCGCATCTGCTCGATCATCGAAAACAGTGCGCTCTCATCGACGTTCGACCGACCTTGTTCGCGGAGACGAGTGATAGCAACTCTGTGCTCCCACAATGTCACCGCGGGATGTGACATCGTCCGGTACGGCACCTCGACATAGCCGGCACCGTCTGGTTCGAGGACCCAGATTCTGCTCAAATCGCGTGGGTCACGTCGTATCACGAACCGTCCCAACTCCTCTCGCCGCGCAACCCACGGTTTGAGCGCGTTCGAGAAGTAGTGCACGTGATCGAGGACGAAGCCCGTGCGCGTCAGACGTCGCCGGATGACGGGAAGAAAGTCCACCAGGAACGCGGTTTCGCCGAGCACCACACGAGGGGCATGACCAGCTGCGGCAACCGCGCCGGCCCACACGGCGGCCGGAGTGTTCCCGATCCCTGTGTGAACACTCGCGTGATACGAGGCTATGGCCAGGACCAGCCAGCGCTCCAACTCACGCAATGTCAACGCCGCATGCTTGTCCGAGTCGTACCTTCCTCGGTCCGCGGGGCTCGAGAAGGTGGTCCCCGGCAGCTCGTGCACCGCCGTCATCGCCGTTCCGATGATGCGTTCGACGATCCCGCCGTAGTGCGGTCGGCCCGGAGGACGGTATTCGAGTGTGATGGCGTGCTGGGCGCATCCGCGGCGCAGCGCTTCGCTTTTGAACTCTGAGGCGTTGTCGAGATACAACTGTTTCGGCTTCCCTGCCATCGGCCACTGCACCTGCTCCGCGAGCTCGCATGCCTCCAGCCATGTCTGCTTCTCGCAGCACACGCGGCCCAGGCACAACCCGACCGATATCGACGACGGCGGCTCCAAAGTGACGACGAACCCGAGTACGGAACGGCTGAGGACATCGATGGCGATCGTCAGGTAGGGGCGGCCGATCGGTTGACGCTCGTACTCGTCAACGACCATCAGATCGACGACGGTGTGGTCGATCTGGACCTGATCGAGAATCCCCGCAACCGTCGGTGGACTGTCGCCGGCGGACTGACGTGGGCGGGCGGCATCGGGTCCTCCGCGCGACCTGGCCACCGATGCCGGATGGAGCGCTGCGATACGCGCGGTGACGGTATTTCTGGCCGGCACTGGCAGACCCGCGCGGTGACACGCCAACGCGATACGTCGATGCAGCGCAGCGACACTCAGCTTCTGGCGGTGAAGAAAATATCGGGTGAGATGATCGCCGATCACCTCTTCGACCTCAGCCGCTACTCGGCTGCGGCCACGCCCACCCGGCGAGACCTTCGTCAGAAGATCGGTGACCGTACCTGTCCCGTCCCTGAGTTTGCCAAGCAACGCATAGACCCGACGCCGCGACAACCCCAGTCGTTCGGCCGCATCATCGACCGCTGCCAAACGCACCGGATGCATCTCCAGCAAGGGAGCCAAGACAGCGAATCGGGTCTCTGCCTGCGCCCACCGCTCCCCCGACGCCGTCAGCACACCGGTCTCCACGACGTCGAGCTTGCCCGGGTCCACCACAAGCCTCCCCTGTCACCGAGAGCCGAACGCGATCGTGCAGCGCACTTCTGACATCAGAATGTCAGAAGACCACTGCACTCACCCACAAATCGCCAGCAAAAAGTGCCGCCGTCTTCTGAAACTGACACGATTCGGCCGCGGGGTGTCTCGATAGACGATCGTCAAAAAGGACGCCGAGCCTCGGTGGGGGTGCCTGAAATCTCGGTCCCGCCTTAGGTCTGCCATCGCGCACATGTACGTGACTGAATACTTATGGGTCACAAAAAGGGCTGTGCTAGCAACGCTAGCTAGCACAGCAAGCGGGGATCCTCATTCAACGGTCTAGATGCCCCGCTTGTCGAGGTACTCACAGAGCGCTGCGTCGGTCAAGGAAGCAATACTGATTGATCGGTCCCCTGTCTCGTACCGCAGCCTGTCGACGGCTCTGTTCAAACGAAGCTTGGTAGAACTCCGTATCCGCACATTGTGCTGCTCAGTAAATTTTTCTCCGCCTGGTCCTGCCGCCGGCCGCGCATTGTGCTGAGCCAACGGTTCGTTCGTTGCCGGAAGAGTGGGCTCGTTTGTCGGCCTGATACCGCCAGCACTGGTCGGAACGTCGACGCTCGGCGACCCGGTTGATTCTTGCTGTGCTTCGAGCCCAACGCGCCGGGGTGAAGCGGTCGGTCGCGAAGGGAGGTCTGCAGCCGGATGGCGGCGGATGGCGGGTTCGCGTTGTGCGTTCATGCGGCAGGCTCTCCTAGGAGGTCGATAGACAGTTCTTTCAGCAGGGCGTCGTAGGCGACTTGCAGGTCTATCGCCCGGCCTCCCTTGTAAGAATGGATGGGAGTGTGGCTGCTATGAGCGTCTTGGCGCGCCGCCAGCTCCGGGATCCCCGCTCTTGCAACCAATTCGCCGTATGCAGCACGCAACTCGTCCTCGCGATACTGATGCTCCGAGGTCCTTCGTTTCTTAGACAAGACGATCTTCTCGAGCTCGAGACGAGGGTTCGCACGCCGCTTGACGTTGGTGATGGTTTCCTCAACCTTGGTAATCGCTCGCACGCTGTCGATGGTGGGTTCGGTGACCGCGATGACTGAGTCGCAGGCGCAGAGGACCGCGAAAAGTAACTTTCCAAGCGACGGCGGGCAGTCGATGAAAACTGCACTGTAAGGCGACAGATCGACACCCTCAAGCGCGATATCCAACCGAAAGATCAAGTCGTTTGCACCGTCAGCCTCAAGATTGGCGAGGCTCTGAGTCGCCGCGATCAGGTCGACCCGATCCCATTCGGTTGCTACTACCGCATCCGCTGCTGCACCCTCGCCAGTGACCGACATCAGGTCGAAGGTAGTTCGCATGTCGTCATCAACGTCGACTCCCAGACCGGTCGTCGCGTTGGCCTGAGGATCCATATCGATGACGAGGACGTGTTTGCCCTTGTCTGCCAATGCACTCGCCAATCCGAGTGTTGTCGCTGTCTTCCCAACCCCACCCTTCTGGTTGCATATCGCGAACTTCCTGGGTTGCTTCGACGACGTCGACATTGGGATTCGCGTTCCTTTCTCTGTTTGAGGATCAAGGCCAACGAACTTTTCTCCGAGGAAAACTGCGTTGGCTCGCACCCTGGACGTATGCCCTGCAAGCCTTCTGGCTCGCTACGCTATAGCCAATTGCTTCGTGTGCTGCGTTAACACGCGGAGCGAACCTTGCGACGAGTGCTTTGCTCGCTTGCGTAGCTCGCTTCGCCCGTCTCGCACTGCTTGCACGCCGCGCTGCAGCGCCTTGCGTATCTAGCCAAGCGCATTTAGTTACGCAAGATTACCGTGCTAGACAAGCAACTCTCACTTGCCTCGCTAGCACCGCGTGTGTAGCAATCGCATCTAGTGCATCACGCCTATCTAGCGTTGTTTTGCTAGCTATGCCAGCTACGTTAGCCTACGTTCCGACGCTCCGCTCGCTTTGCATTCTTTGCTAGCTACGCTAGCTATCATTGCACCCATACCTCTTCAATTACTGCTCAACAGAACGCGAACGGAGCGAACCCGGTTAACTGCCCGTCTGCGCGCAGGCGAATCTCGCGTGCAACGGCCCTCAGCAGGATAAATAGCAATGCTAGATGGCCTAGCACTCGCGTATGCCGAAGCCCAAGAGTGTCTGTACAGGGCTGGCGTTGCAGAGCCTTGCAACACCTTGCTCCACAATGCGTCAGTTCAATCCGCCGGACCCACGGTTCGGCGGATTGAACTGAGAGGCGATAAAACTGCGACGGACTGCGCCAGGCAGCAACATCGCAAACCGAACAATCGCGAGCTGTGATCACGTACGGACTGGGCGCTTTGTTCAACCCAGGCGAAATCATGCCCGGCGTCAGAACCTCTAGCGTTGCTAGCATAGATAGCTATCATCACTAGCGTTGGCATCCATCACAACAGGTTGGACGGTCGTCTCACAAGATGGTGACCTATGGGGTGTCGCGCGACTCGTCGGCTGCAACCGACTCAGCCTGCGGCGAGTTCAGTGTCGAGGATGGGGACTTGACGGTTGGCTGCGTCCACAAGCGCCGCCGCCACCATTCTCAAGGTGGGCAACGTGCGTCTTACCGACACCCAAAACACAGCGCCGCACCGCGAGGCTGTTCCCTGTCTAAGTCGCAGGAACGGTCGGAACCACGACTGCGCCCGAACTCAACCAATGATTCGGTGGAATACCGCAGTAACGGCGGGCCCCACGGCCACGAGGGAATCCCACAGTTCGAAGCCCCAAAAAGCAGACGCGAAACGGACGATCGTTGTAACTACCGGGGGGAGCAACGACCGCCAAGATCGCCTGGTGCAGCCCCGGGCCGGATCAAACTGGGGTCTATTACGGCGGCTCTTTCAAGTTGATTAGCAGGGACATTCATCCCGCCTTCGTTGTCACCCATAGTTCAATGGATCTGACCCACGTAAATTGCATTTTCCGCACCATGCGAGCCAAAACGCCCGGTCAGCACAGTTTTGCTACGCATGGATGTCGGTGACCTGGGCTAGGCTCTCTAAATGGACTTCCGACCGGGCCGCACACCTGCGGTGAGCCCATCGGCGGGCTCTACGGGGCTCGTATCCACCGCTGTGGAGCCCGAGATTCCGCTGGCGGTGGCCAAGCGGATCGCCAAAGCGGTCGAATAGTCCCGTTCCGAGGGGACCCGTCGCACCTATGCCGCAGGGTGGCGACGCTTCGTCGGCTGGTGTGAGAGGGAAGGACATGTTGCGTTGCCGGCGCACCCGGTGACCGTCGCCGCGTATCTGGTCGATGCCGCGGACACCCGCACGGAATCGGGGGAGCGGGCCTACGCCGTCGCCACCTTCGGTACTTGGATCGCGGCGATCAATCATCAGCACCGCACCACGGGACATCTGTCTCCGTCGGCACACGAGCTCGTCACCGCGACATTATCCGGGATCCGCCGCGAGTATGCCGCGGCGGGGGATCGGCCGCGCACACCGCGGGACCCGCTACTGGTCGACGACATCAAGGTCTTCGTCTCGACGGCGCGGAAGCGATGCCGGGGGTGGGCCGACGCGGTACTCGAACGACGCGATTCGGCAATCCTCCTGCTCGGGTTCGCCGGCGCGTACCGCCGCAGCGAACTCTCGGAGCTCTTGTGCGGCGACGTGACCGTGCACCGGCACGACGGCCTACACGTGCGGCTACGGAAATCGAAGACCGACCAAGAGGGCAGGGGAGCGATGAAAGCCTTGCCGTACACCGAGTCTCACGAGACATGCCCGCCCTGCGCCTACGTCCGCTGGGCACAGGTCGTGGCCGCGTTCGATGCTGGTGGCCGCCCGTCCGTGATCCGACTGCTCCGTAAGCAGGAGCCATTCGCCGAGCACGTGTGCCGTGGGGGAGTGCCCCGCACCGCAGCCCGCGCCCCGCTACTTCGTGCCGTCGCCAAGAACGGCAACCTTGGCTCCACATCGCTGTCCGGTGCCGCGATCCACCAGACCATCCGCCGCCGCGCCGAACACGCCGGCTACGACCCCACCGCGCTCGCCAAACTCGGCGGCCACTCGCTCCGCGCCGGCTTCGTCACCCAAGGCACCCGCAACGGCGCCGACGGATCCGCCATCGCACGCCAAACCGGCCACGCCAGCCTCGACTCCGTCGAGGTATACCGCCGCGAACACGCACCACTGGTGGGAAACGCTGTGAACCAGATCGGACTGTAGCGAGTCAACTGAGCGGAATTGTGTTCGATGCAACTGTGCGACAGCGAGTACGGAATTCGTGACCTTCACGTGAACGCTAAATCCAGCGTAGCGTTTTCGGGCTTCGCGCCAACGTCGGCCTGCGTATATGCATCGCACACTGGACGAGGTTCAACGTCGTTGTGTTTGATGCAACGCGTGGGTGGGGGCTAAAGCCCCAGGTGCGGCGCATCTGGTCTCGGTTCCTGAGCGGCGAGGGGGACGATCAGACCGCGATTATCGCCGGTGCGCCGAATTGCGGGCAACCAGAAGCACTGGTTTATCGTGCCGAATACCGCACCTTCGAATTTCGTCACTCCGCCAGTCATATCCGCGGGCAAGGTAGTGAGAGTGTTCTCTGTTTGAGAGGGGCCGCCGATGATGAAGGTAACGGTTGGGAACCCTGCATGTCACTCGTCTTACCGTGCCGTTCGAATGCACGGTTCGGTCAGAAACCGGGTTTCGGACGTCGGTCATCAACGTCGTAACTACTGTCTACGGCGACCGTTGACTCAGGACGCAGCTCTCGGCGGCGGTCTCCGGCGCTGAGGGGGGCGCCGGCTGGTGCCTCGTGGCTTTGACCATCTCGGCGCGTGGGTGGTCTGCGCACGGGAGGCCCGATTCGATGTCTCGGACGAGGAACATGGGCCGGTGCGGTGAGAGTTGCAGCGCGTTCGCGCGCTGACATTCCGCCCCAGACTCCGTATGGCTCTGCGTTGTTCAACGCGTGGCTTCGGCAGTCGTTGAGAACTGGGCACCGAGCGCACACCTGTTTGGCGGTCTCCTCCGCTCGTCGGAGTTCGCTTCCGCGTGTACCGCGGGCCGGGAAGAAGGTCGATACGGCAAATCCTCGGCAGTGGGCATGCAGTTGCCAGTCCCAATTGGATGTAAGTGGGGCCGGGAGGATTCCGGTAGGGAAATAGATTCTCATGGTTCCTCGGTGCGGGTGGTTCGGCGACGGTGGATGTCAGTCGTTGTGGCCGATTCGGTGGACGCGGATCATGGTGGTGGTACCGGTCAGATCGTGGGGTCCGCCGGCCACGATGACGACGAGGTCACCGCGTCGATAACGGTCCATGCTCAACAGCGCCCGGTCGACTTGCTCGATCATGAGGTCGGTGGATTCGGTGGGCTCGACGACGAAGGTCTCGGTCCCCCACGTCAGTGCGAGTTCATTGCGTATCTCCGCAACCGGGGTGAACGCGAGCACGGGCAGCGGCGTGTGCAGCCGCGCGAGGCGGCGGACGGTGTTGCCGGAACGCGTGAAGGCAACCAGGGCGCAGGCGCCGAGTCGTTCTGCGATGTCGCGTGCTGCATAGGACACCACACCGGCTCTGGTCTGGGGGAGATGGGTCAACGGGGGCACGTCGGTGGAATGAGTTTCGACCGCATCGAGAATCCGCGCCATCGTGCGTACTGCGTCGACAGGGTATGTGCCGATCGATGTCTCGCCGGAGAGCATTACTGCGTCGGCGCCGTCGAGTACGGCATTCGCGACGTCGGCGGCCTCGGCCCGGGTGGGGCGCGAGTTGTCGATCATCGATTCGAGCATCTGAGTTGCGACGACAACCGGGCGGGCATTCTCACGGGCGATTTGGATTATGCGTTTCTGTATCAGCGGTACGTCCTCGAGAGGCACTTCGACGCCGAGGTCGCCGCGCGCGACCATGATCGCGTCGAAGGCGAGCACGATGGCTTCGATGTCCTCGACTGCCTCCGGTTTCTCGATCTTGGCCATCACCGGGACGCGCCTGCCGACTCGGTCCATGACCGCGTGTACCCGGTCGATGTCGGACGGTGACCGGACGAACGAGAGCGCGACGAGGTCGACGCCCATGCGCAGCGCGAACTCCAGGTCGTTGATGTCTTTGTCCGAGAGAGCGGGAACGGAGACATTCATACCGGGGAGGGATACCCCTTTGTTGTTGCTGATCGGCCCGCCTTCGACGACCCGGCACACCACGTCGTTTCCGTCGATGTCGATGACGACGAGGGTGATCTTGCCGTCGTCGACGAGAAGTCGGTCCCCAGGCGATGCGTCCTGCGCGAGTTGGTTGTAGGTGGTGGATACTCGCTCGTGGGAGCCGTCGCAGTCCTCGACGGTGATGCGAACGATGTCTCCGGCCGCCCAGAGGGCGCCGCCGTCGGTAAATCTGCCGAGCCGGATCTTGGGTCCTTGGAGGTCGGCGAGGACGGCGACGGCACTGCCCAGTTCGTGTGCTGCGCTGCGGACACGGTCGTAGTTCTCTCGATGATCCTGGTGTTCGCCGTGGCTGAAGTTCAGCCGTGCGACGTTCATTCCTGCAACGATCAGGGCTCGGGTTGCGTCGTCGGTCGCGGTAGCAGGCCCCATTGTGCAGACGATTTTTGCGCGGTGGGGGGAGAACATCGGCGCGAGCTCATCGGGCCGGGTGGAGTGGACGTCGGTCAGTGTCATCGGAATCCTTTTGTGTCGCCGTGTTCACCTCAGTCGGGACGCGGGTGTGATCGGCGGTCAGTGTGGCAGTGCGAACCGGGGGAATGCAGTGCGGCCGGCGTAGTGAGCGCTCTTGCCGAGGAGTTGTTCGATGCGCAGAAGTTGGTTGTATTTCGCGACGCGCTCGCTTCTGGCCGGCGCGCCGGTCTTGATCTGACCGCTGCCGACTGCGACAGCGATGTCGGCGATGGTGGTGTCCTCGGTTTCGCCGCTGCGGTGGCTGATCATGGTTTTGTAGCCGGCGCGGTGCGCGAGGTCGATGGCGTCGAGGGTTTCGGTGAGCGTGCCGATCTGATTGAATTTCACCAGCAGAGCGTTGGCGGCGCCGAGGTCGATACCATCCTGAATTTGTGTGGGGTTGGTGACGAAGAGGTCGTCGCCGACCAATTGAACAGCGTCACCGATGTCCTCGGTCAGACTGACCCACCCTGTCCAGTCGTTCTCGCTCAGTGGGTCTTCGATGGACACCACGGGATAGTTGCGAATCAGCTCACGGTAGAACCCGATCATGTCGCTGGTGGAGCGGTCCTTGCCTTCGAATCGGTATCCGGCCCCGTCGGTGAAGAACTCCGACGCGGCGACGTCGAGGGCGAGTGCCACGTGGTCGCCGAGGCCGAACCCTGCGGTGTCTACGGCGATGGTGATGAGGTCGAGGGCTTGGCGGGTGTCGGCAACGTCGGGTGCGAATCCGCCTTCGTCGCCCAGTCCGGTCGACAGGCCCTTGTTCTTGAGCACCGACTTGAGGGCGTGGTAGATCTCTGTTCCCCAGCGCAATGCTTCGTCGAACGAATCGGCAGCGAGTGGGACGATCATGAATTCCTGAACGTCGACTCCTGTGTCGGCGTGCGCGCCGCCGTTGACGATGTTCATCAACGGTACGGGTAGGACGTGGGCATTGGACCCGCCGATGTAGCGGTACAGGTCCATACCTACGGCAGCTGCTCCCGCTCGTGCGACTGCCAGCGAGACACCGAGAAGGGAATTCGCTCCGAGACGCGACTTGTCTGCTGTGGCGTCGGTGTCGATCAGGATGCGGTCGATGCGTCGTTGATCGTGGACGTCGCATCCGACGACGGCGGGGGCGAGTTCGGCGCGGACGGCCTCGACCGCTCGGCGCACACCTTTGCCGTTGTACCGGTCCTGTCCGTCGCGGAGTTCTACCGCTTCGTGTTCGCCGGTGGATGCACCAGACGGGACAGCAGCGCGTGCCGAGGTTCCGTCGTCGAGAACGATGTCGACCTCAACGGTGGGATTGCCACGGGAATCGAGGATTTCGCGGGATATGACCTGGCTGATGGTGGGCACGGGGGAGCTCCTCTGGAAGATGTATGCGGCCAGTCCGGATGCGAGGCGGGCGTCGTGTGCCCGCGCGCCGGGCGTCGCCGGACAGCGGGGCGAACGGTCAGCGGTACGCGCGCCCCGCCGCAGCTGGGACCGACGACGCGGTCGGTGTGCGCGGGGTGTCGGCGGCGTTGTCGAGTGCGATGTCGCGTCCGATGCGCACGAGCAGCTGGGCGGTGAGTTCGGGGTCGCGTGAGGTATCGCGGCCGGTGTAGTCGGTGAGGGAGCGGATGTCGCTAAATCCTGCTGTGTGCCAGCGTGATCTGGGGAGTGTATTTCGTCCTGCGGCGACAATGACGGGTACCGGTTGTGCTCGTCGTGCTAGGACGGAGAGCAGTTTGCCGTGTTCGGTTTGCTCGTCGATGCTGCCTTCGCCGGTGACGACCAGATCCGTACCGGCGAGGTGTTGTTCGAAGTCGAGTAGGTCGAGGAAGTACTCCGCTCCCGATGCCATGCGGGCACCGAGTAGCAGTGCTGCGAAGCCAAGTCCTCCTGCGCTGCCCGCTCCTGCGGTGTCGGCGAATTCCCTGGCCTGGGTGTAGCCGCTGCGGGCGAATGCTGCGACCAGAGTGTTCAGGCCTTCGTCGAGGTAGTGCACCGCATCGGGGTCGGCGCCTTTCTGCGGCCCGTAGACCGCCGCGGTGCCGGTCGGCCCGGTCAGGGGGTTGGTGACGTCGCCTGCGATGACGAGGTCAAGCCCGGTCAACGACGCGGCCTGGGAGGTGTCGACGGTGTGGATTTCGGTGAGTCTGCGTCCGCATCCTCGGACTTGGCGTCCCTCGGCGTTACGAAAGATGTAGCCCAGTGCTGAGAGCAGTCCGGTGCCGCCATCGGTGCTGGCGCTGCCGCCGAGCGCCAGCACCAGTCTACGAGGATGGTGTCGAAGGGCGCTCTTGACTGCTTGACCCATTCCGAGGCTGGTGGCCTCGAGTGGCGAGCGGCGACCGAGCGGCAGGGTGCCCAGTCCGCATGTGTTGGCGACTTCGACCACCGCGGTATCACCGCGGTGGGCGATCGTCGCGGTCTGCGGTGTGCCGGTGGCTCCGGCCACGGTGATCGTGTTGGGGGTGAAGCCGGCGGCGATGGCGGCGTCGACGCTGCCGTCACCGCCGTCGGCGAGGGGGAGCGCGGTGGTGTGGGCTCCGCCCGAGGTCAGTCCGATCGACAGGTGCTCGGCGACATCGCCCGCGGTCAGTGATCCCTTGAACTTGTCGGGTGCGACAAGAACCCTCATGGTCGGCCTTTCTCGGTGTTGGCGAAGCAACGGACGGGTGTGTGCAGATGGCCTGTCAGTGTCGGACCGAGCTCGCGGACGACGCCGGTGCGGGGAGATGCTCATGTCGGCTGCCGGGATCGTCTTTGACGAGGTCGACGTCGCGGTGGTGGTGTTTGTCTGCGGGTTCGTGTTCGAGGATTTCCATGTCGAAGTCGTTCTCTACTTCGCCTTCGGGCGGGGGGAGTATTTCCCCGGCGAAGACGCGGCGGGCGCGGTCGACGTCGAGTTCGCCGTTCCACTTGGCGACGAACAGGGTGGCGACGGCGTTGCCGATGAAGTTCACCAGTGCGCGGCATTCGGACATGAACTTGTCGATGCCGAAGATGAGCATGATGCCGGCGGCCGGGATGGTGCCCAGCGTGCTCAGTGTTGCGGTCAGGGCGATGAATCCGCCGCCTGCGACACCTGCGGCCCCCTTGGAGGTGAGCAGCATGACGCCCATGAGTCCGAGCTGCTGCGCGATCGTGAGGTCGGTGTTGGTGGCCTGGGCGATGTAGAGCGCGGCGAGCGAGAGGTAAATTGCTGCGCCGTCGAGGTTGAAGCTGTAGCCGGTGGGGACGACGAGACCGACGGTGGTCTTCTTGACGCCGGCGTATTCGAGTTTGCGCATCAATCCGGGCAGGGCCGGTTCGGCGGTGGAGGTGCCGAGGATCAGCAGGAGTTCTTCTTTGAAGAAGCCGAGCATGCGGAAGATGTTCAGGCGCAGGTAGGCCATTACCGATCCGAGGACGACCACCACAAAGAGCGCCGAGGTGACGTAGAAGAGCAGGATGAGGCTGCCGAGGCTGGTGAGAGTCGAGACGCCGTACTTGCCGATGGCGAATGCCATGGCGCCGAATGCGCCGAGCGGGGCGAGCTTCATGATGAAGCCCAGGACTTTGAAGATCACTGCGGTGAGGCGTTCGACTGCGTCGCGGATCGGGTCGGCGATCTGTCCGACAGCATTGATGGCGACACCGAAGATGACGGCAAGGAAAATGACCTGCAGGATGTCGCCTTCGACGAAGGGGCCGACGACACTGTCCAGGACGAGGTGAGTGATGAACTCCCACCACTCCTTTTCTTCGCCTGCCTTGATGAAGCTGCTGGCGGAGTCGGTGGTTTCCAGCGATGCTGCGTCGGCGTTGACACCGTCACCGAGCCGGAAGATGTTGATCGCTACCAGGCCGGTCATCATCGCGATGATCGTGCCGACCTGGAAGTAGGTCAGCGCCTTGATGCCGGTGAGGCCGACCTTCTTCAGGTCGGCGACCGAGGCGATGCCGCCGACGATGGTCAGGAACACGATCGGTCCGATAAGCATCTTCATTGCCGTGATGAAGGTGGTGCCGATCGGCTCCATCGCTTCGCCGGTGCTGGGCCAGAGCCATCCGACGCCGATACCGGCGATGATGGCGACGATGACCCAGAAATAGAGCTGTTTATACCAGGGTTTTTTGACCGTGGTCGGTTGGTAACTCGCTGTGCTGCTTGTGGTTCCCATGAGATTCACCTCTGGTGAGAGTTCGCGATAGTCAAGGTTGTGGTCGAGAGTTACCGACCGACTGTGGTGTCGGCCGGCTCGACGGGATCACCTGTCGAGCCGGCCGGGTCTGGCGTGGTGCAGGTCCAATCAGGATCAGGCTGGGGTCAGAGCGTTCTGCAGTGCGTGCACGATGGCTTCGGTGACCTCGTGGGTGTCCGAGGTGCCGCCGATGTCGCGGGTCAATGCTCCGTTGCCGGTGGCGGTTTCGATGGCAGCTTCGACGCGGCGCGCCTCGTCGTGCAGGCCGAAGTGGTCGAGCATGAGTGCTGCGCTGGCGATCGCGCCGATCGGGTTGCTGATGCCCTTGCCTGCGATGTCGGGGGCCGAGCCGTGGACGGGTTCGAACATGCTCGGGAAGCGGCGCTCGGGGTTGAGGTTGGCGCTCGCGGCGATACCGAGGGAGCCTGCGAGGGCGGATCCGAGATCGGAGAGGATGTCGGCGTTGAGGTTCGAGGCCACGACGACCGAGAGGTCCTCGGGGTGCAGGATGAACTTGGCGCTCATGGCGTCGACGAGCACGCTTTCGGTGGTGACGTCCGGGTAGTCGAGGGCGACGCGCTTGAAGACGTCGTCCCACAGCACCATTCCGTACTGCTGTGCGTTGGACTTGGTGACACTGGACACCTTTTTGACGGTGCGGGTACGCGCGAGATCGAACGCGAAGCGCATGATCCGCTCGCAGCCTTTCTCTGTGAACAGGGCGGTTTGTAGTGCAACCTCGTTGCCGGGGCCGCGGCCGCTGAGGTTGCGTCCGCCGAGTCCGGCGTACTCGCCTTCGCTGTTCTCGCGAACGACGACCCAGTCGAGTTCGGTATGGTCGGCTTTGCGGAGCGGGGACTGGACGCCGGGCAGGAACTTCACCGGTCG
The DNA here is from genome assembly GCF_044542515.1 of Rhodococcus sp. NPDC078407. Taxonomy (NCBI): domain Bacteria; kingdom Bacillati; phylum Actinomycetota; class Actinomycetes; order Mycobacteriales; family Nocardiaceae; genus Rhodococcus; species Rhodococcus sp. NPDC078407. Next base: position 96,026 of record NZ_JBITUQ010000017.1, read on the forward strand.
GACGTTGGCCCACTGGTCGAAGTTCTGGGTGATGTTCAGGCGCAGGCCCCACAGGCTGATGTGGTCGGGGACGTTCTCCCAGCCGACGGCGCCGAAGTAGATCGCGTCGTAGCTCTTGAGGGTTTCGAGTCCGTCGTCGGCCATCATCTTGCCGGTCTCGGCGTGGTACCCGCAGCCCCAGGGGAATTCGTCCCACTGGAAGGCGAACTTGCCGGCGGACTGTTCGGCCAGGACGTCCAGTACGCGCTGGCCCGCCTCGACGACCTCGCGACCGACACCGTCAGCCGGGATCGATGCGATCTTGTAGGTGGTGAGTTCGGTAGCCATGAGTTCCTCCGTAGTAGTGCACATCACATTCTGTCTTGAACCATTAAGCGGTCACAGGCGGGCGTGCGTCCATGACCAAAAGCCGATGCGTCTTATCGGTTTTTCCTAACTGTGAGAGATTCCCGCAGCTAGACTGGCCAGCAGATGAATTTCTGTCAGCCCTACACACCTGCACACCCGGCGCAACCGGAAGGAACGATCCTGTATGGATGCGCGGCACCTGAAGTACTTCCTGGCCGTAGTCGACGAGGGCGGCATCAACCGCGCGGCAGAGGCGTTGCTCATTGCGCAACCATCGCTATCCCAATCGATCGCGACGCTGGAACGGGAGCTGGGTGTTCCGCTTTTTCATCGCATCGGACGCAGGCTGGTACTGAGCGAGGCGGGTGAGACCTTGATCGGCCCAGCGCGAGTGGTGCTGCGTGATCTCGACGACGCCACCGCATCGATCGATGCTCTGAAGGGTCTGCGACGTGGACGCGTGGATCTGATTACGATGCCCTCGCCCGGGATCGAACCGCTGACAACGATTCTGACCCGGTTCAGCGCGTTGTATCCCGCTGTGACGGTGAACGCCGAGGCTGCGTTCACGCCGGAAGAGGTACTGCATGCGGTACGAACCGGGGCATGTGAAGTGGGCATTCTGGGCTCGCCCAGCGAGGTCCGCGCTCCTGAGCTCGAGGTCGTTGCGCTGGAGAGTCAGCCGTTGATTCTCATCTCGAGCGTAGACGCGGTTACACCGGACTCACCGGTCATCGAACGCTCCGAGCTGTCCGGGTTACGGCTGATCGTCTCGCAGCACGGTTCCTTGATGAGAACGCTCGTCGACGATGTTCTTGCGAGCGGCGTCGATGCCACCATCGCCGCCGAGGTAGCGCACCGCACCTCCATCCTTCCTATGGTGCTCAGTGGATTCGGTCAGGCAGTGATGCCATCGTCGTGGGCTCCGACCGCGCGCCAATCAGGAGCCAGAGTGCACCGCATCGTTCCCGGGTCCTATCTGCACGTCGCTGCCGTGTGCCGGACGACCCATCTCACGCCGCCCGCACACAAACTGATGGACGTGGCACGACTGTACGCAGCGGGCCACCCAACATCGTGGGAAATAGATTGACGCACAAGGCTCAAGAGGTTTTGCCGAAAACAATGAGCACTGCTGCGTCGGCCTGGAGGTGACACGCCACGGGAGCTTCACCTCGTCCTCGTAAAGCAGGATGCCCGTGTCCTCCTGCTTCACCAGCTTGCCCCCTCCCAGGTCGGCGGCGACGAGACCGAACAGCTGGTCGCTCACCCATCCCCGGATGCGTGACGGCGATTCCAGGGGAATCACGGGGGCCCGCTTCGACATCGACCGCAGCGTGGAAGTTAAGGGTCTCGATCTGCGTGGGTCGCCGGGGGTTTCTTCACCCGACCGAGGCCATCGACATCAAGGTCGTCTTACCAGGCACAAGAGGCCATAGCCGGCAATTTCGGCGTAGGTGTTGGAGTGGCCGAAGAGTAGTCCAGGCGGCACTACAGACCGGCTATCCGACAACCACCGGCAGTCAGCTGAGCCGTCGATCGTCAACGCCTGTTGACGGTGCGGTAACTGTCTCGAAGCGATCTGCGTTGCGATAATCGAAAGATCCCTCTGCGCAGTATGGTCGGGCAATGTCGTTGACTCAGGAGTGGAACCTCCTCGTGACTGCGCTGCGGGACGTGGCACCGGTGACGGCGCGAACGCTCAGGCCATGTGCGTCGACGAGCGCGGTGAAACGGGCCGAGGCAGCGACGGTTCCGTGGCCGGACGGGCTTCGCGAATTCTTCGGCCTTCATGACGGTCAGAACGAGGTCGGCGGCGCGGGACTCGTCGTTCCGGCTGGACGTCTGCTGCAGGTCGCGGAGATACCTCAGCGGCATTCCGACATGGTCGAAGTCATGGCGGATATCGTTGCAACAGAACCAGATATCTACGACGGGACCTACGCCGAGATCGTCGACAACCTGGTCGAGGCGGGCGTCGAGGCAGAAGATCACCTGTTCCTACCGGGGTACGTCCCTATCGCGGCTTGGGATTCGAATCTGATGTATTGCGACACCCGTTCGGGAGAGATGCGGGGGAGTGTGTCGTACCGATCAGACGACGGCGGGCACCTGGGTGTGCCAACCTGGCCGTCTTTGGAAGCATTTGTTTGCGACGTCAGGTCGGCCGTGACCGATCAGATATCGATCGGCTGGTACACAGCAGCGGTCGACAACGGGGTACTGGACTGGGACATTGTCGAATGACGTTGTGGCAGGGCGAGAGCGCCGAGATGGCGGTACGGGTACCAGCGGCCGGCCTTGGAGCGGCCACCCTCCGAAACACCTGGTGTTGCAGTCCACACCCACCGGTGTCGTGCGGTCAGGCGCGTAGTCGGCAGACGGCGGCGTCCAGATGACCATCACTCCGTGTCGTGACGGCTCACCCGCTCGATGGTTGATCGATCAAAGACGCGACTGGTGGGATCTGGTCACCCGCGGCCCGTCGGGGTACGAGCGTTACGCACGGTTGAGATTCATCCCGGATCCGACTTACGACGGTCAGCGCGAAATGGACACCGACTTCGCCAACGACGGACCGCCCGAGATCGCCCAGCTCGGAATCGCTGTCTCCACCCTCGCCCGGTTCACCACAACTCCGGACGACTGCTATTTCCTGATCTGGGAGGGCTACGAAAACCTCGACCACATGCAGGCCGCGACAGTCTCGATCCCGGAGCGGCCCTGCTACCTCTTTCGAGGTACTGCGGAGGACGTGTCGACGTGGAAGGACGCCCGAGACGGCACTGGTGAGCTGCCGATACCTGCGTTTGTGTGGCCAGCCGATCATGCGTGGTGCATCGCCAACGACGTCGACCCCCACTTCGCCACCATCGGTGCCGGCGAGTCCGCTATCGCAGATCTTCTTCGGACCGCACGAATCGATACGACGCCGGACAATCCCACCACGTACCCACCGTTTTACGGATTTTGAAGGCCACGGTCCAAAGGACGCGTTCGAGGCGGTCGCCGATACGGCGCAGTGCCTGCAGCGCAACGGTTTCTAGTGGGCGTTCCGTACCCTCGGGTGGCGGTGTCGAACAGGCACCGCTACCCGAGACGCAAGGAGGCACCTCCATGGCTGGAATCGCTGACAAGCTCGACAAAGCATACGAAGACAAGCCACTCACCGAGCTCGTCGACGCACCCGTCGAAGCACTGCAGGGCGTTAGCCCTGGCGATGCCGAGCATCTCAAGGCCGCATTCAACATCACGACCATCGGCGATCTCGGACGCAACAAGTACTTCCTCTGGGCGCAGTCGATCGCCAAGCTCGCCGAGTAAGACTCGAGTACGGCACACACGATGAAGCCACAAGACTGGCTACGTCCTGTGGCTTCATCGCAAGCCGACATCGATGCCTGTGGCGTACCTGCACCATCGACCGTCGACAGCGATGCCGTCGACGCGCATGCGTGCCACGTTCGCGGCGGGCGACCCTCGGCGACGTCCCTGATCGGTCGGCCTTCAGCCCGGTACCGTCGCACTGTGACACCGAGACAGGTCAGCACGGTGAGCGGTTACCGCTATCAGTGGTCACTGTTCGTCGATTGGTGCGCTGCGGCCGACGTCGAGGCTCTACCTGCGTCGCCGATCACGCTGGCGCAGTTCCTCGATGAGAACCCTGCCGGCGACGCGGTTCAGTTGCGCCGGGTTTCTGCGATCAACCGCGCTCACCTCGATGCCGGCCAACCCGCCCCCGGCGGAGTCACCTCGATTCGGATCGCACTGGACTCGGCACGTAGTGAGCGAACGATCCGGCGTGCTGAGCAGGACCAGATGATGATCGCGGCCGGACTGCCGACCTCCGGATCGACAGCGGCACTGTTCGGTCGCCGTGACGCCGTTCTTCTCATGCTCGCCGGAGCAGGCCTGTCCCACAAAGCTATTGCGAAAGTAGACCGCACCGAGATCACCACCGACGGCGACGCTGTGTGGATCGGCAGCCGCCACCGCATCCGTATCGCCCCCAACGACTCCACCGGTTTCGAACCGGTCACGATATGGGATCGGTGGCACCCGGTCCTGCAGTTCTCCGAGCGCTACCCGTCGACCACGCTGCTGGCAGAACATTTGCAGCGCAACACTTTTCCCGACATGACGGGGCTGCCGCTTCGCAGTGGTCCGGTCGCGGTGCCGATCGACCGGTGGGGCCACCTACCCTTGCCGGTGACGGCGATGACCGCCGCCGAGGTCGGAGCGGTGATCGCCAGGCACCGCACCGGGGCTTCTCCACTGCACACCCCGCGCCGCCTCCTCGCCAGACCCACCGACGGTGGTACCGATCGGCGTGACCCCATCGTTCCGGAGCCAGTGCCCCTGGAGCTCGACTCCGGGTACTACCGCTCGGGTGTCGAGGCACGTCGACGCGCCCACACGGCGTTGGCCGACGTACCGGACATGGTCGACGACGTCGAGGACCGCATCGAGCAACTCCTGCAACGCACCCTGCAGCTCCTCGACCCATCCACCAACGGCGACAGCACCTGATGCGGCGCACTCACGACCCGGCACACCGACACCTTGGTCGTCGTCCAACTCGTCGAGCACAGAGATCGGACACCGCCACGTTGCCGCAACCTGGGCGCAGCACCTAGGTTCAGTGAGCCGCGACAGATGACGTTTGAAGGCTCAGGCGCGGGTTCGAGACCTTCCGGGCCAATCGTCAACATACCTTGACGGTGTGTAGCCGCTCTTCATGCCATCAGCCGACATCGACACAGTAGAGACGTCGCAGCACTTGCCTTTGCGCCCGGCCCTGCTTGTCGACGTGGCGCGCCCGGATCTGCACCGAGTTACCGATCTATCGGTATGTATCTGACTGTATATGAATAGGACTGATACAACTACATACAATCCGATAGTCTATGTGCATGGAGTACGGACTGAACCCCTTCACACCCGGGTCTGGCACCCGACCCCCCGAGCTCGTCGGACGCACCACCGAGCTCGAACGGTTCGACTTGTTGGTCGCCCGCGCGAAACAGCGGCGCTACGACCGTGGGTTGATGCTGCAGGGCCTCCGGGGGGTAGGGAAGACCACGCTCCTGGCGACCATGGCGGATCAAGCTCGCCGCCACGATTGGGTGGTGGTCGAGGTCGAAGCTCAGACCAGTGTGGAAGGTGCCGAGGCCCTGCGGAGGCGTATCGCCAAAGATATTTCTCGCGCTGTACGCCGTCGTCAGTTCGCCGGCCCGGTGGCGGACAAGATCCGGCAGTTGACCGAAGAGTTCTCGATGTCCGCCACCGCGTTCGGTGTCGGAGTCGAGCTCGCTCGCTCCGCCGGTGCCGAGAAACCAAGCCTGGGGGTCGAATTCGAGGACCTCGTCGAAGATCTTACCGAGGAACTCCGCAAGGACGGCACCGCGCTGGGGCTGTTCATCGACGAGATGCAGGAACTCGAGCCGGCGCTCTTGCAGGTGATCCTGGCTACCCAGCACCGTGCGGCTCAGCGTGAGTGGCCGTTCTTCGTGTGCGGTGCCGGCCTGCCGAACCTTGCGCAAGCCTTGGCCGACGCACGGTCCTACGCCGAGCGCCAGTTCGACTACAGGACCATCGGTCCGCTCGCCGACGATCAGGCCCGCGATGCGATCGTCACACCCATCGCCCGGCTGAACCAGGACATCGACGCCGAGGCAGCAGATTACGTCGTCGCGGCGAGCGATGGATACCCGTACTTCCTTCAGGTGTTCGGTCACGAGCTCTGGCAGGCAGCCCAGCAGTCCCCGTTCACCCTCGCCGATGCCGAGGACGCCGTGGACACCGGCCACGCCTCGCTCGATTCCGGCTTCTACAGCTCACGGTGGCTACGGGCCACCGACGCCGAGAAACGCTATCTGGTGGCGATCGCACGCAGCGGAACCGATACTCCGCGGACGGCAGCCCTCGCCGAGGCCCTCGGGTCGAATCCGCAATCGATGGCACCGCACCGTGACTCCTGTATACGCAAAGGACTCATCTGGTCGCCGGCCCGCGGCCTGGTTGCGTTCACCGTCCCCGGGATGGCGGACTTCATCCGCCGCCAACCCAACGCACCGATTATCTGACCTCGACACCCAAGGACGTCGACTGGGCTGACATCGAGCACGTCGATCGCTCACGCCGCCCTGCATCCACACAGCGCCAGTGCACCAAGAGTCCAGTTCGGTCCGGCGTTGCAGCCTCCAGCCGCGCTGGAGGAGGGCCAGAGCGAGTAAAGCGAACAAGGCCGGTGCTCGGTGTCACCCTGAACTCGTGGCCGATACACGGTGCGTTAGAACGGGTCCGGTGGGCCGGTGTTCATCACGGCCAGGATGTAGTCGTGGTCGGGTGAATCGGCCGGGTGATCGTCGGCGACCGCGAACACCGACCGATCGGGCTCCGGCGGGGTGCGTGCTTCCTCCCGGGCTGCGAGCCATTCTCGCCAGACGATGCGTTCGGCGCGGTGGCGCACGATGCGGGCACGAACGGCCGAGGTGAGGCCGTGACGATGGCCGATGTCGTCGAGTTCGACGGGCCCGATACCGATGTGGGTGTTCTCGATTGTGAGGAGCCCGGCGACGCGTAGATCCAGCAGAGCCTCGTACCCGCTGGTGCGTCCCATCCCGATGGCAGTGAACAACTCATCCGCCGTCAGAGGCTCGGCTGCGGCAACTACTGCGTCGTAGAGGACGCGGTGACGCCACCCGATGACACTCCACGCCGGGTGTACCGACTCCACTTCGGCTGGCCCTGCCACGGTGTCGACTACCGCCGCACGTCCCGCATGTGTGGGCACTAGTGCGTACCGATCGGGGTTCTGGCCGACTCCGCGTTCGATCAGCAACAGCGGTGAGCCTTCCATGTCCCGCAGCCGCTCCAGAACGGACCACACCGTCGATTCGGGGAGCATGCCGGCGGCGATGGACAGTGACCGCCCACCGACACCGACAGTGGGGACGCCTTCCACTAACTGCCCTGACATTGCGGCAGCCCACGCCAGTGCCTGAACGACTGCATGGGTGGTCCAGCGATCCCGGCGATGAAGAAACTCGGAGGCGACCCAGGTTTGGGCGTGGGTAAGCCATAAACGAAGTACCGGATCGTAGGTACCCCCTGTGTGCTTTTGCTTGTGCCCGGTATCCCGGACTGGCTCGGGGAGTGTCGATGCGGCCCAGTCGAGGGCGCGGGCAGTGTCGCGGCGGATGGCGCGTTCGGGCTCGGCGTAGCGGGCGTATGCGGCACGCACACCCGCCCATGCCGGCTCAGAGACGCGGGTGAGGATTTCGGTGGCGCTGGCTCCGGCGAGGACTGCGTGGGTGATGACGGATTGGCGTGCTTCCGAGCGTGAGGGCCAGCGGCGGGTGTCGATGCGGCCGGTGCTGGCGAAGTCGAGGACGCAGCGAGGCGGCGGGGCGGAACGGCAGAAACGTGGGTGCAACCGGGCGTCATCGCTGCTGCCGAGGACGCGTTCAGTGGACGTCTCGGCGCGGATGTGGGTGTCGATCGGGCTGGTGACCGTGCGGCCCGTTCCTCCGAGCAGGGCTTCGAGGCGTTGGAGTGTGCCGGCATCGGACCCGACGGTCAGGATGTCGGCCGCTGTAGCCGGGTCGAGGTCGACGAGGGTGCGGTAGCCACCTTCTTTGCACTGCGAGCCCGGCACGGTGATGCACCCGGATTTGTGGTTGGTCATCGGTGTGATGTCCAACGTCGGAAGTCGCGCTGCAAGAAGACGTAGCAGTGGCCGTACTTCGTCGGCGGTGACTGTTTTTCCCGGTGCCAGCGGTATCAGCACGTGTCGGCCGCCGCTGGCCGATTGGTCGACGACTGCGCGGCCACCGCATTCGGTCAACCAGGCCAGCAGACGCCTCACGTCGGCGACAACGCAGGCGTGACCGTGGTGTTTGGTGTCGAAGTCGAGGGCAACGATGCCGGCGCGCGCGCGTGAGAACAGCGGCACAGCCGCTGGCAGTACCGGCCGTTTGACGGTCAACGGTCCCGCGGACACGTATTTACGGGTCGTCGGGTCGTAGAGACGCATCGATCGACGCGCAGCAATGGCCGGTGCGAAACGACGCCACAGCCGGTCCGCAGTCGCATCCGGATGGACGACACGAGCATTCAATCTTGTACCTACTTCAGGGCACGATGTACCCTGAGACATGTCCTCCAAGACAGTCCCTTCGGGGAAAGCACCACAGAACGAGTTGCGAGCTAGTCACTCGCTTCTCTGACTTCGAGAACCCTCGGCCCGCCCGCCGGGGGTTTTTCGTTATCTGTGCTGCGCTAATTCAGTTGGTCGTATGTGCCGAATGTCAGTTCGGGACAGAACGATCATGCAGTCAGCGGCAACACTCCTTGGTTTCGCGGTCGGTTGAGTTCAAGCGCGAGGTCCTCGCGGTCATTCACGATCGCGATGAGATCGGCCAGGTACTGACCCAGAGATGTCACACCTGCTGAACTCTGTTGTTCTTCGAGCGTTTTTATGAGCTCTAGCGGGATTCGGACAGTCAACGGCTTCCGGTCACCCTTACTGGGCATCGGCATAGCGTGGCCTCCTTCATCTGCATCATCGGTCCCAACCAGTGCCTATCCTGATGCAGAATCATGTTCGACGGGCTCAGACACGCCGAGAGCGTCGAAGGAAATTACATTGATGTGAGTAACCCGTTCGATTGGAACCCTTCTGAGCTTGTTTGGGCAATCGACTGCTGCTGCTCAATGCTGGCCAGTAGATGAGCGCGTATCTCGGCAGTGGCAGTGCAAACCAGCGCGAAATTCGCCTCGCGTGCGGTGCGTTCAGCCAGCCCCCCGCGCCTCACAGCCTTGCTGCCCGCTACAGCTGTGAAGTATGCCGATACGTCGACGGCGAAGCGGCAGACCTGCGCTCGTACCTCGTGAATATCGATCCTCGTGTCGGTTACGGCCTCATTCAACGACTTTCGGAGGTTGATAAACCCGTCTGTGAGTGCTTGGTTGTTCTGACCAAGCTCATCCAAGGCAGTCAGGCATCGACTCGACAACCCGAGTGCCAGCGAGCCGTTGATACGAACGATTGCACGATCAATCGTCGACATTGGCCCTTGCTTGCTCAGGCTCTTTCGTTGCACGTGCATGACATTGCTGTCGGCTACGGCAAGGCCGTCGAATTTAAGCGAGACAGTGCGAGATGCGTTGGCTGCAGCCAAGTGAAGCGGCTCATGGGACAGGCCCCTACCGCCTGCTGCCGAAACGAGGAACGTGACCGTCGAGTCGTTTAACTGGTCGTACGCCGTTACTCCAACGACGTCGATCATGCCCCACCCAGTCACGAATGGCGCACAGCCTTCGATCCGATAGCCATCCGCAGTCCGGTGGGCCCGGACGAGGGGTCGCTGCGGTGAGGCGTAGCCACTGCCTGACACGCCAGCGCGAATCGTGCCCATCCGTAAGCCTGAGAGATGTTCTGCTTTGAGTGACTCGTTCCCCGACGTAGCGAGTCTGAGGAGAGTGCCGTGATGCTGGGCCCATACGAACGCTGTTGCTAAACAACCGCTTACCAGGATCTCCCCTACGGCGGACATGGTCTGGAGCGGATTGTCGCTTCCTAAAGCTACGCCGTAGAGCCCTTGGCTGACCAGTAAGTCGAAGTGCGACTCAGGAATCTCAGCGGTCTCGTCGACCACTGCCGCAGCAGGTTCCAAGACCTCTTTGCGAAGCTCCTGTGCCTTGGCTATCCAATCGATCACGACAGTGTCCTCTCGGTCGCTTGCTGCTGCATGTCATCCCCTCTGTCGCCAGGAGCCGGTCCGTCAGAATTCAGCGAACTCGGCCCTGGGGGCCTCGGACGGCAACACACCCCAACGCCGAGTGCGAATGCAGAGAGACCGGCGAGCCCGAGAAGAACGGGACCGTATGTCTCAGCCCAGTCGATGAGACGCTTGGACTCGACTGCCCGCTGCACCTGCTCGTCGACCGTGGCAGCGTCGAGCTCTGGCGACATTTCCACGATGGTGACCGCCGACGGGTCGTTAGCGGTACGTCCGTAGTACTGGTGAACCGCTTGTTTCCCGAAGACGATTGCACCCGTCGTGGGCTCAACGAGCAGCTCACGGCGTGCCTTGTAGAACCGGTGCATCAGAATCTCTTCGTCCCCGTCGATACCCCAGTACGACGCAGGGAGGCTGAGCTTGCCGCCGGTGTCGAAGGGCGCGATGTCCTGAACGAAACGGTAGACGTCCAGGCCGTTGATGTTGGTCTCGCCGTCGAACTGGACGTCCTGGCTGCGGCGCGTGGTCGTATCGAAGTACGGATAGGACCTCTTTTCGACGTCGAACGGAAACTTGAGCGAGAGCCCGTCGTGCGTGACTTCGTCGGCGGGTTGATCGTCGTACTTCTGGATCGACCCGATCGGATCGTCCATCGGCATCGCAGTTCTGCGGTCGGCGGTGAATCTGTCGACGGTTGCGTTGACCGTTCCTCGTTCACCAGGTCTGTCGTCTCGTTGCAACAAAACAGCGGATTGCATGGTGATCTTGTTGCTGTCGGACGGTTCTTCGACAGTAACCTGCTGTAAGACACGAATGGGAACGTCGCGATCGACTTTCGAGACGCCCTGAACGAGCGCTTCGGTGTCGAGCAAGGTCGCGGTGCCCGTTGCGACCGTTGCGGAGTCGACGTCGAGAGGCGTTTTCACCAGCTGTGGAGCCATGTACAGGGACATTGTTGCGGAGGATGCGGCGAGGAACGCACCGACCCCGACCAGTGCCAGGCCTTTGATCGGTAGTGTCGCCGTCGTCATGCGTTGGTCCTTAAAGTTGGTCGGTACCCTGCTCGTCTCGGAGCGGCTACTGAGTCTGAGAAGCTGTGTCGCATGATCGTCAAGAGGCTGCCCTTGTTCGTGACCAGTCGACCGGCCGCTGTGGTTTTGGCTACCGCTTTCGCGGGATTTGCGTTGTCGGAGTACAGGATGGGCAAGCGGAGGCCGCGAGCGGGCTCTGTGAATCGGGACAACGGGTCCGGTAGAGCAGTTGGCCGTGGCCTTGCACTGGCGTACGGCGGAGGCCTCGTGCTGAGCGTGGCCTCGCCGGCAACCGTCATTAATCGGCACCGGAGAACGATTTTCGTCGTGGGCTTGACCACCGCTGCACTCGGGCAGGCCCTCCGGCTGGCTTCGGCGCGGAAGCTCGGGGAGTCCTTCACGTTCAAGGTCCACACGCATCCAGAGCAACTGGTGGTGCAGACGGGCCCGTACCGGTTGATTCGGCACCCCTCGTACACGGGGGCATTGATCTGCGCGCTGGGATTCTCCATCGCGTACGGGAACTGGCTTGCCCCCGTCATGGTGTCGTTTCTGGCGGGGGGATATGTCCACCGGATCCCGTCGGAAGAGTCCGCGATGCTCGAGGGCATAGGAGAGGGGTACGCCGAATACATGACGCGCTCTAAGCGCTTGATCCCGTTCATCTTCTAGTCGCCCCCGCGGAAGTTGCCTTACCGTCTTCACCGTCGACCATCTCGACCATGAGTCGGGTAGACGCGACGGAGTTTCTGCTGGCACGCCAGGCAGCCCGCTTGGAGCTCGGGATCAGAGTGTCCGCAAGGATGGCGTTGCTTCGAGTCGCCAAGGCCTGCCACTCATCCATGTACGCAACGATGCGTCGGTACCGCTGGACGCGAGGAAGCAGTGTCGTCCAGATGTACACCCACGCAACGTATCCGGCGACGAGCAGGGGCGACATGATGAGGAAGAGCGATATCTGAACGGTGTGGTCGGTGTACCAGTTCTCTGTGCCGCGGGTGAACGCAACTAGGTAGACGATTTTGTGAACTGCGTAGAGCAGGATCATCCCGCACGCCACCGCAGCAGCGGTGAGAACGCGCGCTAGTTCTCCGGTCTTCACGATCAGAGCCATGCGAACCAACAGGTAGAACGGCACTACCACGCACAGCGACAGGCTTCCGAGGAAGATGACCCAGTAGACCAGCATCCAGCCTTCGGCTGGAAAGGTCTGACTTAGGTAATATGTAGGTCTCGACGGCGCGGGGGAAAGGAGAAAAGAGACGACCAGACCGACAACCAACGCCGCGGTGACCGCGTAGCGAGAGCGACGCGAGAAACTACGTTGGGTCGAGTGAGCCACCATCCCGACCCATTGGGTTGCGGCGCAAATCGCCATGGCCTGAGCTATCAGAACAGATATGTTCCACAGGCCCGTTACGTCGTGTATGACAGGGTCAAGCTTGTCGTCTGCCAGCGCATGAATTCTGAACATCTGCGCAACGCTGAGAGTGAGCAGTAGCACCGTCATGGGGCGAGTTTGCGGCCTCCGCCTGTACAACGGTAGGCGTTGAAGACCGAACACCAGCAACACTATTGGCAGTATCGCCTCGAAGAACGTGCTCACATCTGCCACCCAAAAATTGTGGCCACCCGGCGCAGGGTCTCCTTGTCTTTCGAGTCGATGTTCTCCGGGTAGAACGGCTTGCGTAGGGAATCGGCGCGGGCAAGCATGAGTGTGCCGAGCCATTCGGCCTCTGCTTCGATGGGCTGAAGGAAATCCGGGACTCGTGTGAAGCACACCTTCGCCCGTTGTTCCTCGGCAAGTGCGCTGATCATTGTCCTCGGAATGGCAGGAGCCATCCTCATGAACGATTCGACCAGAATGTCCTCGGTGACAACAACATCGGCATCATGACCGAGAAGTATGTGTGCGACTTCGTGGAGGATGCATTGTTCACGGAAGAGCGGATCTACGTCCGCACGGACGTAGATGACATCGACCGGGGCAGTTCGTACCCAAAAGCCCGAGACCTCGCCGCTTTCGCTCAGATCGTCAGGTAGATCGAGGATCACAATGACGCGGCCGATCTTGAACCCAACCTCGGCAACGAATCGGTCGATCGACCAGGGTCTCGTGAACTGCAGTTGCAGTGTGTCGAGGAAGGATCTGGCACGTAGCTCGGGGTCGTCGATAGTTCTCGCTGCAGCGGCAGCGTCTCGGACCGAGCTCATTATGTCGATTCGCCAGCTTCGGCCGGTTCGTGCCGATTCTGCTTCTCGAAACGTCCGTGCGTGTCCCGGACCAGCTCGCTCAGACGCTCAGCGATCGCCGGAGTCAGCTGCGGTACCCGAGTTCGTAGAGCAAATACCGTGGCCTGGGAGTTCCGAACATTGTCGAAGTAATCGAGCTGCGCGTTATAGTCCATCTGCTCGGCAGTGGTGCCGACCAGGTAGGTAACCGGCGACTCGAAGAAGGTCGCTACTGCCTCGAGGACGTCTCGTTCGGCGTCGTCGACCGCCTGGCTGCGGAGCACTTTCACTTCTTCCGCAGTGACGTGGCGACCGACGCTTTTGCTCACATGCGCCGCGACCTGCGGGTCCAGATCATCGAGTGTCCCCAGTGTCAGTTTCAGAAGACGACTGCATTGTTTCAGAAGTGGACTGCACTACCCGCCTTTCAAACGATCGCGAGCGCGTCTCGTTCTACCCGTGCGAGGGTGAAGTTGTCGTGCAGGGCGGGACCGTACTCTCGGGCACCCGACGACCATCGGACGCGTTTCGGGCCGGCAGGCCTGCGGCACCGACAGTCAGATCACGGTCAGATAGATCAATGCGACCCTGAAAATAGTTCGGGCACCCGAACTTCGCAAACGGGGGTTGGCGACACTCCACACTTACCTCAGATAGGCAACACGACGGCAGTGACGAATTCGTTGCGTATCCAGGCGATGAACAGCCCCCATGCGCCTGTCAGGAGCGCGACGCCGACGGCGATCATGATGATGCCGCCCGCTGTCTTGATCTTCTGGGAGTTCCTCCGAAGCCACCCGACGCTGCGCATCGCCGAACTCGAGCCGAACGCAAGGACGACGAACGGCAGGCCCAGTCCCAGACAGTAGGCGACGATGAGAGTGACCCCGCGCGCTGCGGTTGCACCTTCGGTGCCTGCCGCAACGGAGATCACTCCTGCCAGAGTCGGACCCAAACATGGTGTCCAACCGAGAGCGAACACACCACCGAGTAGCGGTGCGCCCGCGAGCGAGGAGATCTGTTGGGGTGCGAATCGGGTGTCGCGTTGAAGGGTGGGAATCAACCCGATGAAGGCCGCACCCATGATGATGGTGATGACGCCGCCGATGCGTTGGAGTACTTGCTCGTTGATGCGCAGTGTGCCGATGACTCCGAAGATCGAGGCTGTGGCGAGGACGAAGACGATCGTGAATCCGGCGACGAACAACGACGCGGCGCCGGCCACACGCCACCGGCGTGCCAGCGGCGCCGAGGGCGCTGTGCTGTTCGGGGTTTCGAGCGATCGGGCATCGGCACCGGCGATGCCCGCCAGGTAGGACAGGTAACCCGGAACCAGCGGCACGACGCATGGGGAAGCGAACGAGACCAGTCCGGCGAGCATGCATGCACCGATCGCCAGCACCAAAGGGCCGCTCGATGCGGCGTTCTGAAATGTCGACCCGATGTCTTGGGCGAGAAGGGTCATTCGGCCGCTATCCGTTCGACGACGGGAAGGAGGTCTTCGGTGAGCAGGGCGCGCATGAAGACCGCCGCCACTCGATGCTGGCGATCGAGTACCAGCGTCGAGGGAATCACGCTGGTCGGGTAATTCCCGCCGAGGGCGATCAGCGTCCGCATCGAGGGGTCGTAGATCGAGGCGTAGGAGACATTGTTGTCGACAACGAAGTCCTGCGCTTTGTCCTTCTGCGGATCTCGAACATTGATACCGAGGAACTGCACACCGCGCTCGCGGGTTGCTTCGTAGACCTCTTCGAGGTCGTCGGCTTCGCCGCGGCAGGGGCCACACCATTGACCCCAGAGATTGATCACCACTACCTCACCGTCGTAGTCCGACAGAGCGGTGTTTCTGCCCTCCTCCATCAGATCGGGACCTGCGAGTTCACCGATGATTCCCCGTGTTTCGGGCGGATCGTAAAAAATGTCGGTTTGGCCACCGGGTGCTACGAAGTCGAAGCTACCGCCGGTCGAGGCGGCGTCGGCACCGACGGAGCATCCGGAGCTCACCACTACGATGGCAAGGATCGATGCTAGTGCCGCGGCAGGCATCGAGACCTGGTGGCGTGTACGTACCCACGTATCTCGGCGACGTCTCATGAGGTGAAATCCTTTACTGCAGTGCGGATCTGATCCGTTGTCTCGAACACCGTGGGGTCGGTCAGACGCACGATGTCCCCGCCCGGTGTGAGGAGGAAGCTCAGGGGCAGAACCGGTGGAGCCGACAGCGCGTTCTGGACGTCGCCGTCGTCGATGTAGTTGGGGTACCGAATGCCTAGTTCCGTGAGCAGCGCGGCCGCATCCTCGGGTCGGTCCTCGACGTCGATTCCGACGACCCGGATCGCGTCGGGTTCGGCGGCGTAGCTGTCGAGTACAGGCATTTCTGTGCGGCACGGGGCGCACCAGGAGGCCCAGAGATTGATCAGAGTCATCTCACCGCCCAGAGCGTCGGCGAGGTCGACTTCGGCGTCGTCGCCGATGCAGCTCGCCGTCACCCCGGCAAGTGGTCCGCGGCGTCCGGGCACCGGAACCGGGCACGGCGACATTGCTGGGTCCGCGGTGGCGGTGGCGGTGCCGGGGTGGGGCGGGCTGGACGGTGTGGGTCCGACCGGCACGATGGTGTTCGTGACGGATGCTCGATCGTCGGCGCTGGACCGGGGCCACAGTGCGACGATCGATGCGACAACAACTATGAGCATGACAATCGACCAGCCGCGCGTCATCGGCCCGACCTTCTCTTTTCAGAGCGCGGCAGAGGGGCCGACGGTTCGTGGCGGGTCATAGCAGCGTGGACCAGTACGGCCAGAAGCGTTGTGCGATCAGGGTGATCAGGGCGAGAAACCACACGGTCAGCGGGATGGAGTGATTGCCGAGCACAGCGTCGGACCACTGCCGGAGAGCGGGTGTGGACCCGGCGCGGTGAAGGTTCCGCAAGGTGACGTACCAGAATATCGGGACGGTGACTGCCCACACTGCCATGCAGTACGGGCACAGGGCGCCGATCTCGTAGAGGCTCTGTCCGATCAGCCAGTGTACGAAAACTGCGGCGGCAGTGACACCGACCTGCAGTGCACCCCAGAACCACTGCGCGAACACAGCACCGGAGACAAGGCCGGCACCTACTGCTGCCACGACGGCGAAGCCTGCGATCCCGAGGAGGGAATTGGGGAATCCGAACACCGACGCCTGATCGGTGTTCATCACCGATCCGCAGTTGAGTACCGGGTTGATGCTGCATGTCGGGGCGTAGGCAGGATCGAGGGCAAGAGCAAACTTTTCCGCCGTGAGTACGAATGCGGCGGTCAGTCCGATCAGCCCTCCCACCAGCAGAACCCAGGGCAGGCTCCGATCGAAAAGCCCGCCCTGACGGGGTCCGGTGGCAGCCGTGGGGTCAGCCGAGTGCAGCGTCGAGGGCATCGGCGAGGTCTCCGTAGGTGGTGGGCTCGATTTTGGTGCCGTTGAGGAAGAAGGTCGGGGTGCCTTGCACGCCGAGCGCTATCCCGTCCGCGACGTCGGCTTCGATGCGGTCGAGTGTCGCAGGGTCGGTGTAGGCGGCATCGAAGGCGCTCATGTCCAGTCCCTGCTCGACTGCGAAACTGCGAAACAGCTCGTCCTGGGGAACCTGCTGCTCACCCCACTGCGCCTGCGTCTCGTACATCCGCTGATACATCGCCTCGAAGCCGCCTTGCTGGGCTGCAGCTTCGACTGCTCGCGCCGCGCGTTCGGCATTGAAGTGCGAGGTGATGGGAAAGTAGCGGGCCACGAAGCTCACCCGGTCGCCGTACTCTTCCCGCAGTTGTTCGATCGCCGGGTAGGCCGACCGGCAGGCCTCGCATTCGAAGTCGAGGAACTCCACGAACGTGACCCGGCCGTCGGGCACCGAGTTCAATCGATGACTGTTCTCGCGCACCGCGATCGAAGCCGGGTCGATGGCAGCCTGCTCAGCGGCCGCGGCGTCCGGTGACCCCGATCTGTCCACCACCAGAAACAGAGCCAACGCGGCGGCGAACACGACCACCAGGGACAAGGAAATCTTCAATGCTCGGCTCATGCAGCTACCTTCTCGATTCGTTGCGGGTCCCCAGCGTCTTCCTCGTCCGCCGCCGATGCCCGGAGTTGTTCGAGATCCAGAAAACGAACGACGCGAGAGCTACCGCGAGAGCGGCGATCAGAACAATCGAGACCTTGACGGACCGGCCCCACCCATTCCTCCGGACGATGCGTGAAGCGTAGGCGTGAGCCTGAAGTCGAAATACTACGACCCATAGTAGTTGTGGGCATCGGATCGTTCGCCGCAGGGCGTGTCACTTCGTCCCGCCCCTGCCGCTCGAATCGTCCACGAGCGATCATACTGCCATACGGTGCTATCATCGGTGCATGACGATCAATAGAGGGGCGTGTCCGGTCGGCCGCACCGGGTCTACGGTCGATGCCGCAGTGGCGTTGTTCCACAGCCTTTCCGATGCCACTAGGTTGGCTATCGTGCGCCGACTCGCCGATGGGGAATCGCGTGTAGCAGACCTGGTGAGCGAGCTGGGGCTGGCCCAGTCGACGGTGTCGGCGCACATGGCGTGCCTGCGCGACTGCGGGTTGGTGATCGGTCGCCCCGAAGGGCGGCAGGTCTTCTATTCACTCGCCCGACCGGAACTGTTGGATCTGCTCGCCTCGGCAGAAACCCTCCTCACCGCCACCGGGAACGCGGTGACACTGTGCCCCAACTACGGCACGGACTCCGCCGGAGCGGCGGTGACCGGATGAGCGACGCGTGCGGCTGCGACCACGACGAGCCCCGCCCGGGCGGCGACGACGAGCAGGAACCCGACAGGTTGTGGCAGATCACCGAGATCCGAGCCGCGGCTGTCGCTGGCGCTCTGCTGGCGGCCGGACTGACCATTGGCTGGACCGGCGGTCCCGATGGTCTCACTCTGGTACTCGAATCGGTCGCGTTGATCGTCGCCGGCTACACCTTCGTACCGTCGACCCTGAAGCGGCTCGCCCGCGGCAAGATCGGCGTCGGCACCCTCATGACCATCGCGGCGGTCGGCGCCGTGATCCTCGGTGAGGTCGGCGAGGCTGCGATGCTCGCGTTCCTGTTCGCCATCAGCGAAGGCCTCGAGGAGTACGCGGTCGCCCGCACCCGGCGAGGTCTGCGGGCGCTGCTGTCGTTGGTTCCCGACACCGCCACCGTCCGACGAGATGGTCGAGAACAGGTGGTGTCGCCGACCGAGTTGACGGTCGGCGAGATCATGATCGTCAAGCCCGGCGAGCGCATCGCCACCGACGGCACGATCCGCAGTGGCAACACCGCGCTCGATACCTCGGCGATCACCGGCGAATCGGTGCCCGTCGAGGCAGGGCCCGGCGATGAGGTGTACGCCGGGTCCATCAACGGAACCGGGGTTTTCGAGGTCGAGGTGTCCGCGCGCGCCGAGGACAACTCGCTGGCCAAGATCGTCCGGATCGTCGAGGCCGAGCAGTCCCGCAAGGGCGAGGCGCAGCGACTGGCCGATACGATCGCCAAACCCTTGGTGCCCGCGATCATGGTCGCCGCCGCCCTCATCGCCGCTGTAGGCAGCCTCCTCGGCGAACCACGGATATGGATCGAACGCGCACTGGTCGTCCTCGTCGCCGCCTCACCGTGCGCACTGGCCATCGCCGTCCCGGTCACCGTCGTCGCGGCGATCGGCGCCGCCAGCAAACTCGGCGTCCTGGTCAAGGGAGGCTCAGCACTGGAAGCCCTCGGCCGCATCCGCGGAATCGCACTGGACAAGACCGGCACCCTGACCCGCAACAAGCCGGTCGTCATCGACGTCGCCACCGTGAACGGCGCGACCCGCGAACAGGTCCTCGCCGTGGCCGCAGCGCTCGAGGTGCGCAGCGAGCACCCCCTGGCCGCGGCGATCCTCGCCGCCGTCGACGACCACACACCCGCCGACGACGTCGTCGCAGTCACCGGAGCCGGCCTCACCGGCCGCCTCTGCGGCGACGACGTCCGCCTCGGCCGACCAGGGTGGATCGAGCCCGGCCCGCTGGCCGCGGACGTGGAACGGATGCAGCACGCCGGAGCCACCGCCGTGCTCATCGAGCAGGACGGCCGAACACTCGGCGCGATCGCGGTCCGCGACGAACTGCGACCCGAAGCCGCGGAAGTCGTCGCCGGTCTCCGCCGTGACGGATACCACGTCGCGATGCTGACCGGGGACAACGAACGCACCGCCCGAGCGTTGGCCGCCGATGTCGGCATCGAGGAGGTCCATGCGGACCTGCGACCGGAGGACAAGGCAGCCATTATCAGCGACCTGAAGGTCCGACGGTCGACCGCGATGGTCGGCGACGGTGTCAACGACGCCCCCGCACTGGCCACCGCCGACCTCGGTATCGCCATGGGAGCCATGGGAACCGACGTGGCCATCGAAACCGCCGACGTCGCCCTGATGGGCGAGGACCTCCGGCATCTGCCACACGCCTTGGCCCACGCACGCCGATCTCGGCGCATCATGCTGCAGAACGTCGGGCTGTCTCTGGCGATCATCACCGTTCTGATGCCGCTCGCCCTGTTCGGGATTCTGGGCCTGGCAGCAGTGGTTCTGGTGCACGAACTCGCCGAGATCGTGGTCATCGCCAACGGAGTCCGGGCAGGCCGCGCCCACCCCCTGACCACCGGACCGGCACCCGCATCGGCCCCGACGGCAGCCGAGGCCCGCATATGAGCGCCGACGCAGCCCCGGGCATCTCGGCGCCACGGTCCCGGCGGACCCTGACGATCGTCGCCGTCGTACTCATCGGCGTCGCACTCGCGGGCGACCCCGTCGCCCGCCGCGCACTCTCCGACGGCCGCATCGTCGAGCTAGGCGTGCTGCAACTGAAGTTGGCCTACAACAGTGGTGTCGCCTTCAGCGTCGGGAACCAACTGCCGCCGTGGGTCATCATCGCGGTCACCGCCATCATCACCGTCGGCATCGGTGTGTACGCGTGGCGCACTGTCCCCACCGGCTCACCGTTGGGGACTGTGGGACTGTCGGCGATCGTCGCCGGCGCCGGCGCCAACGTGATCGACCGCACCGTCGACGGTCGCGTCACGGACTACTTCCACACCGGCTGGTGGCCCACCTTCAATCTCGCCGACACCTACCTCACCTGTGGTGTCGTACTGGTCATCGGCTCCATACTCTGGGAGGAAGCGGCCCTTACTCGTACCGCGCACGCGCAGGAAAAATCCGGATGACCGCCTCGCGGCCTCGCAGCCGATCCACCTCTACCGCGGTCCAGCCCTCCGGACACGACGTTCAGCCGCCCCGCCGTGGCCGCTCGGTGCGGGAGTGATCACCACCATCGCCGCGGCGGTCGCGATGTTCGCCGGCACCAACATCGACGACATCGTCGTGCTGACCGTGCTGTTCGTCGCCTCCGCCAGCCAGGGGCGGCCGCGGGCATGGCAGATCGTTGCCGGCCAGTACGCCGGCCTGATCACCCTCGTCGCGATCAGTGTCGTCGCTGCCCTGGGATTGGTGATCGTCCCGGAGGACTGGGTCGGGTTACTGGGGTTGCTGCCCCTGTCGTTGGGTGTCTGGGGCCTGATCCGCGGCCTGCGCAGCGGCGACGAGGACGAGGCCCCGGTGGTGGCAACAGGGATGGTCGGTGTCGCCGCCATCACTATCGCCAACGGAGCCGACAACATCGCCGTCTACACCCCGGTCTTCCGCACGCTCGGTGCGCCACAGACCGCGGTCACCATCGCCGTGTTCCTGATCTGCGTGGGAATCTGGTGCTACGCAGGCAGACTGTTGGGCACTCGCAGAAAGGTCGTCGACACTCTCGAACGGGTCGAGCACTGGCTCGTACCCGTGGTGTTCATCGTCCTGGGTGCGATCATCCTGCTCGAATCCGGTGTCCTCGGCCGGCTCATCGTCGCCGCGTCATGACCGACGTCTGTTCGCCCGGCAACTCCAGCGGCAGCGGCATCGATCGCCGCAATCACACCGTCCCAGGCGCTGCGGGCGGGTACCGGACTGCGAGACCGCGTCGGAGCGGTCCCCGGATCAACCGGCTCGTACGAGCGTGGGCGCAGTAGAGCCGCATCAGCACCACCCGCGAAAATCTCATCGTTCTCGACCGCGATGATCGCGGTCGCGGCGGCGGTCAGTACTGCTGCTTGTTCTTCCCAGCGCAGGTCCTCGAACGGAACCCACGATGTTCGGAGCGGGCGAGAACGGCCGGTGGATTTCCAGATCGCGCTGAGTGGCTTTGCCCACCATCCGGTGCGGACCAGAGGTGTTGATACTTCGTCGACGACGGTGCGCAGCAGCCTGAACCACACTGCTGCATGAACACGGCCCGCGCCGAGCTCGACCGACCCGCACGTCAACGCGGTGACGCTGCGTCTGTCGATTTCTGCGACGGCCGCCGCGACCGGTATCGGTGGTGCGTGCTCGTCCGAGCCTGCTGGTGTCCTGTCCCAGAAGACAAGTCTGCCGGGTACGACGCTGCAGAATTCGAGCCGGCAGAGATGCTTGGTGCAGCTGGTCAGCATCGGGTATTGCTGAGCCATCATGACCGCGATGTCGGCGTGTGTGTCGAGGGTGTCGATGCACAGAGGGCATGCCCGTGTAGTCAGCGTGCTTACCCAGGGAAGCCATGTGCCGGCGGGCGGTGCGCGTCGACGTCGATCGGCCATCGCCAGACCCGCCGGTAGTAGGACAGAGAACTGGTGGACGTAGGTGTCGAAGTCGCACTCGGTGGGGTCGGTGCTGTCGAGCAGCCAGGGCGTGCAGCCCGCCAACGTCATTTCCCGCAGCCGTTCCGCCGTACAGGTGCTCCTCTGGGCAAGCGCCGATAGCACCGGCTCGGGTGTGTGCCGGTCCAGGTCCACGCTCGAGGTGTCGACACCGAGCCCGTCGAGAAGGTCCGCTGTATTGATCAACGAATACAGTGCGCTGGTCCGGGCCAGCCACGACATCAGAGTCTCGCCAGGTAGTGGTTGCGGGCGCAGCGGCCACGGCGGATGCGCACTGTGGTCGAGCGCTGTGTGCGCTGCAGGGGCATCGGCTGGTGTCATGCCAGGTGCCGTTCGAAGTGGCGGCGGCGTTCGGTGGGCCCGAAGTAGGCGGTTTGGGTCAACACCTGTGAGGTGATCGCTTCCTCTCCGGCTTCTATTGCGGTCACTGCGGCCGCGGTCAACAGCGTGGCCAGTTCGCCGATGGTGCCCTCACACCGGGTGAGGAGGTAATCGGTCATCTCCGCCGATGTCAGGTACGAGGGCGCACGCAACGGGAAGCTGGCGGTGAAGCTCGCCAGCAGGGAGCGGGTGTCGGTGTCGTTGGTCCAGATCGGCAGCGTCATGGGGTGAAAACGGTTTTCCAACTGTGCATCACTGCGGATCGCGAGGTACGCCTCTCGGGTACCGACTCCGACGAGAGGGATCCGCAGCTCGTTGCCCAGAAACCGCAACAGGTTCAGAAATTCTCGGCGCACGTTGTCGCGACCGGCGAGAACATTATGGAGCTCGTCGATGATCAGCATCCGAACCCCGGTTGCTCGCAACAGCGTCACCGCTTGCTGTTCTAGTTCGTGAACGCGGCTTCGCGGGCGCATCGGCGTTCCGAGGGCAGCGAGCATCGCGAGGTAGAACCGTCCGGGTGCTGGGTCCGGGGGCATCTGCATACACAACACCGGTATGTGCTCACGGTCGGGCAAGCTGACAGCGGGGTGCGCACGCCGGAACTTCTCGATGATCATCGACTTGCCGTTGTTCGTCGGCCCGATCAGTAGCAGGTTCGGCATTCGTTGCCGATCCGGCCACACCAGCAACGTCTCGAGGTGCACGATCACCGACCGTGCACGCGGATACCCGATCCACCGTTCCGTACGAATGTGCCTGATGCGTTGTGCAGCAGGAAGACCCGCTATCGATCTGACCGAACTTCGCAGGTGGATCAGATCCGCACTACCGGGGTCGATGTCTTCGCCGCTACCGTCGCCTGCAGGAGTGATTCGGGGGTCGTCGTTCATCGATTCACCATTCTTCGATGTCGTCGAAGATCGGAACCGGTACTTGGTCGGTACCGGGGCGACTCTCGGGCGGGCCCATCGCGTTCGGTGATGTGGTGACGCTGCTCAGGTGAGCACGGCGAGTGCGATTACGTCGGGCTCGTTTGGTGTCCCGCTCTGCCGACGTGGCTACCTGACGCATCTTCTCGATCATCGCGAACAGAGCGTGTTCGTCGATAGTTGCTCGGCCGTGCTCTCGAAGACGCACCACCGCTGCCCGGTGTTCCCACGATGTCACCGCCGGATGTGACATCGTCCGGTACGGCACCTCGACATACCCGCCGCCGCTGTCGGGGTCCAGGACCCACACCCTGCTCAGATCTCGTGGATCACGCCGGATCACGAACTGACCCAACTTCTCTCGCCTAGCGATCCACGGTTTCAGAGCGTTCGAGAAGTACTGGATGTGGTCGATGACGAACCCTGTCCGGGTCAGGCGACGCCGGATGACGGGAAGGAAGTCCACCAGGAATGCGGTCTCGCCCACCACTGTCGACGTCGATCGAGCAGTATCGGCGTCGGTGCTGCTGATCCACTGCGCAGCGGGGCTCCGGCTCAGGCCGGTGTGCACGTCCGCGTGGTACGCCGCGACCGCGAGGATCAGCCAGCGTTCCAATTCTCGTAGCGTCAGGGCTGCCGTGCCCTCTGAGTCGTATCTGCCCCGCTGCGTTGGGTTCGAGAACGTGGTGCCGGGGAGTTCGTGGACCTGGGTCATGACGGTGCCAATGATGCGTTCGACGATCCCGCCGTAATGCGGCCTGCCGGGTGGGCGGTAGCCGAGGTCGATTCCGTGTTGTTCGCAACCGCGCCGTAGCGCTTCACTTTTGAACTCGGAGGCGTTGTCGACATACAAGGCGCGCGGCTTTCCGGCCATCGGCCACCGCACATCCGCGCCGAGGCCCAAAGCGTCGATCCATACGCTCTTGTCCGAGCACACCCGGCCCAGACACAACCCGACCGACACTGCGGACGGAGGATCGAGTGTGACCACGAAGCCCGGCACGCAGCGGCTGAAGACATCGATAGCAATCGTGAGATATGGACGTCCAATCGGCACCCGGTCGTATTCATCGACGATCATCAGATCGACCACGGTGTGATCAATCTGGACTTGCTGGAGAACCGCCGTCACCGGCGGCGGGACATCGCCCGCGGACTGCCGCGATCGGGCGGCGTCCGGTCCGCCACGTGACCGTGCGACGCGGCCCGGGTGCATCGCTGCGATCCGCGCGGTGACTGTGTTGCGGGCTGGGATAGGGAATCCCGCACGGTGACAGGCCAGCGCGATACGTCGATGCAGTGCTGCGACACTGAGCTTCTGGCGAGCCAGAAACTCGCGGTTGATGTGCTCGGCGATCACTTCTTCCACCTCGGTCGGCATCCGAGAGCGGCCGCGCCCGCCTACAGGAGCGGAGACCAACAGATCTGTGACCGCCCCTCCCCCATTCCGGAGCTTGGACAACAGCACGTACACACGCCGGGGCGAGACCCCCAACTGCTGCGCTGCATCCTCCACCACTGCGGTACCGATCGAGGATCGATCCACTAGTTCGCTGAGCACTGCGAACCGTGACCGTGCCTGCTCCCACTGCTCCGCCGACGCGGTCAGCACACCAGTCTCGGCGACATCGAACTTGTCCGCGTCCATCGCAGCCTCCGAACGCCCGGCCTGCGTGACCGACCGATTGTGCAGTCCACTTCTGCACTCAGAATGTCAGAAGACGACTGCAATCGGAGGTAAAACCCCAGGAATTTATGACGTCCACTTCTGAAACTGACATCACTCGTGTCAGTTTCAGAAGTCAGCTGCACTTGTTCAGAAGTGGGTGTCATACAGCCACTGTTAAAGGTAGACCTGTAGTCCGTCTCGAGCAGTCGCGGTCTTCCTACACGAAATGCGAACGTTCCCCTTTCGCCCGCGGCGGTGAACCTTCCCATTCATCACCCTCGCATCGATGATTTATACCCCTAGGGGTACTTGCATACCCCCCTAGGTATATGCAACAGTAGGTACACCCCGCCAGGAAGGATTGCCATGTGCTACCCCGTCGCATGCCCGACATGCGGTAAGACCACCTGGGCCGGCTGCGGGCGCCACATCGACAGCGTCATGAAGAATGTCCCACGGCCGCAGCAGTGCACCTGCTCGTCGAGCGAGGCACCCGATCCAGCTAGGCGCACCGGCTTTTTTCACTCCCTGTTTCATCGCTGACACCTCACCTTTAAGTCTTCGAGGAAGCTTTTGGGCCTTCGTGGCCTTGTCATATACCCCCACCCGTATTTAGGAGAATGCTATGTCCGTTCCCGCTACCGCGGCGGCTACCGACCGACACGACCGTGACCGGCCACCTGCACCTGGCGCACTCGGCCGCCTGGGGAGCGCGATGGTCACGCGTCGCCGCTGGGTGTTCGGTATCTGGCTGATCACCCTAATCGCCCTTGGATCAGCTGCACCAACGGTGTTTTCGTCGTTGGCCGGGGCCGGCTGGCAGGCCAACGGATCCGAATCCGTCCAGGTACGCGAACTCGCCCAGCAGCATTTCGGCGGCAACTCCTCTGCAGCAGTGCAGGTCGTCGTTCACTCCGACACCGCCTCGATCGACGACCCGGCGATGCAGCAGACACTCACCGACGTCGCGGCTGTGTTCGACAGCGACACCCGCTTCGGCGAGATCGTCGCCCCCCAGCCGGGCATGACCATCAGCCCCGACCGTCACACCGGCATCCTCATCGCCGGCGCAGACGCGAGTACCGACGACATGGTCAAAGCCGTCGACGAGGTCAAAGGCGAGCTGACCGCACTGTCCGGCAACGGTATCGAGGTCTACCCGACCGGGTCGTCAGCACTGTGGTCGGACTTCAACAAAGCCAACCACGATGCCATGATCCAGGCCGAATTGTTCTCCTGGCCGGTCACTTTGGCGATCATGGTGCTCGCGTTCGGCTCTCTCGTCGCCGCGGGATTGCCGCTGCTACTCACCGTCGCCGGACTCGTCGCATCCGCCGGTGGTCTCGTGCTGCTCAACGGCGTCACGCCGATCTCGGTGTGGGCGATGAACTTCGCGATGATGTTCGCGCTCGCCCTCGGAATCGACTACGCCCTGTTCATCGTCGCCAGGTTCCGCGACGCACTGCGCAACGCCGATCCGCGTGCCGCGGTCGCCGAAACCATGGACACCGCAGGCAAAGCCGTGGTCCTGTCCGGTCTGACCGTCCTGGTGAGCCTCTCGGCAGTGCTTCTCGTTCCCGCACCGGCCGTGCGGACCATGGCCGTCGGCATCATGCTCGCTGTCACGTTCGTGCTGATCGCCACCATGACCCTGCTCCCCGCAACCCTGGGTGCACTCGGCTCCAAGGTCAACGCCGCATCCTTGCCCTACGCCAAGCGTCAGCAGCACCGCTCCCCGAAATTCGCAGCCTGGGGTGAACTGCTGCACAAGCATCCCTGGCCGTTCGCTCTGGTGTCCGTGGGCATCCTCATCGTCCTGGCACTGCCGGTCCTCGGACTGAAAGTCGCAATGCCCTCGATCACCGTCGTCCCAGAAGATGCACCGGTTCGCCAAGGCTACGAGCTCGTCCAAGCCCAGTTCGGCGACGGCGCACCCGGCGCACTGCAGATCGTCGTCCCCTCTTCCGACGCCGCCGCGACCGCCACCGCAGCCAGCAGCGTCGACGGGATCTCGATGGTGACTCCGCCCCAGCCTGCCGCGGACGGCTCGAACTACTCACTGCTACAAGCGCTTCCCGCCGTGGACCCCTCCGACGAGAGTATGGGCACCATCCTCGGTGACCTGCGCGCGCAGCTCCCGGAGTCGGCATTGGTCGGCGGGGCACCGGCGGAGAACCTCGATCTGCAGCAAGCCCTCAACGACTACCTGCCGCTGGTGATCGGGATCATCCTCGCGCTCGGTTTCATCCTGCTGCTCGTTGCACTGCAGGCACCGCTGATCGCGATCCTCGGCACCGCCGTCAGTCTGCTCTCGACCGCAGCCGCATTCGGAGTAGCGAAGCTGATCTTCCAAGACGGACACGGTGCATCACTGCTCGGCTTCACCCCACAGGGGTTCCTCGACGGCTGGGGACCGGTGTTCTTCTTCGCGATGATCTTCGCCATCGCCATGGACTACACCGTGTTCCTGCTCGCCACCGCCAAAGAGCACTACGAGAAGACCGGCGACCCGAAAGCCGCCCAGGTCGACGGCCTCGCCCACTCCGGCCGCGTCATCTTCGCCGCCGCCGCGGTCATGGTCGCCGTGTTCTTCACCTTCGCACTCTCCGATCCGCTCCCACCGAAAGAAATGGGCATCATTCTCGGTGTCGCGGTACTGCTCGACGCCTTCCTGATCAGGCTCATCCTGCTGCCGGTCCTGCTGCGTCTGACCGGTCACGCCGCATGGTGGTCACCAGCCTGGCTGCGCAAGGTGCTGCCCTCGATCAGCTTCTCTCACTGACACCCTCACCACACCCAACGGAGCAATCATGACCGATCCGAACACAACCCACTCGGCGGCATTCACAGGATGGCCGATCGAACGTATCGTCCCCGCCCTTGCTGCCGGTGTCACCGCCACCGGTCTGGCACTCGGCGAATTACACGCACCGCAATGGCGACTACTCAGCGCGTTCGCTGCCGCCAACCTCGCCCTCTACGCAGCGGTTGGCTGGTGCCCGGCCAGCGCACTGCTCACCAAAGCGGGCGTGCCGAGTATTCGCCGGCCCCGAATCGGGTAGGCCCACACCACCACAGTTCGACCACCGAAAGGAATTTCCCTCATGAACATCGCACTCTCGACCACTCTGACCGACACCGACTTCGACACCGCAGTCGACTCCGTCAAATCAGCCCTGTCCGACCAAGGCTTCGGTGTTCTCACCGAAATCGACATGCAGGCCACGTTGAAGGCCAAACTCGGCGAAGACATGGAGCAGTATCTGATCCTCGGTGCCTGCAATCCCACCCTCGCGCACCGCGCCGTCGGAGTCATGCGCCAGATCGGCTTGCTGCTGCCGTGCAATGTCGTCGTCCGCGCCGACACCGCCACATCCGGATCGGTGATCGTCGAAGCGATGAACCCCGACATCATGGTCCAAGCGACCGGAGAACCCGCCCTCTCCGATGTCGCGGCCGAGGCCACCACCAAGCTCCAGGCCGCCATCGACGCACTCGGTGGCCAGGACACAGCCCACAGCTGATGACCCTGACGCTGGCACTGGTCCTCGGCGTCGCCGTCGGCATCCTGCTCGGTCTCCTCGGAGGCGGCGGGTCGATTCTCGCGGTCCCGGTTCTCGTCTACGCCCTCGGAATGGACCTGTCGGAGGCGATACCGACATCGTTGCTGGTGATCGGTGTCGCCTCTGCGACCGGGGCCATCCCCAAGGTGCGGGCGCGGCTCGTCGAGTGGCGGCTGGCGGCGATCTTCGCGGCCACCGGCATTGTCGGCACCGTGGTCGGCAGCGCCCTGGGCAGACATCTGCCCGAGGCGGCCGTGATGATCGGCTTCGCAATCGTCATGATCATTGCCGGGGCGCGGATGCTGCGCAGCGCCGACGATGTCGGAACTGCATGCAAGACAGGGGATTCCGGGATCGACTGGCGGCGATGCGCACCACGGTCCATACCGACAGGGTTCGGGGTCGGTGTCCTCACCGGACTGTTCGGCGTCGGCGGAGGATTTCTGATCATCCCCGCTCTGGTGCTGTTGCTGGGAATCGAGATGGGTGTCGCTGTCGGAACGTCGCTGGTGGTCATCGTCGCAAACTCCGCCGCCGGACTGATCGCTCAGGCCGACGGGCTCGGCGGGAACTGGGCACTGACAGCCGCGTTCGCCGGTGCTGCGATTGCAGGCTCGCTGGTCGCCGGGCGACTGAGCACACGCATTGATACCGACAAGCTGCGCACGTGGTTCGCCTACCTGGTGTTCGCCGTCGCGGGCTACGTACTTGTCGACACCCTCGTTCTTTCATGACCGAACGCACACACCGACCCGATGCCCCCAGGGGTAATCTTGAACCACTACCACCCTCACACCCTCAGGAGACCGCAATGGTCGGCGACGAAGACAGCATCGCATTGGTACTCAACCGGCTGCGCCGCGCACACGGCCAACTCGCCGGAGTGATCGGCATGATCGAGAACGGACGTGACTGCAAAGACGTCGTCACCCAACTCGCCGCCGTCTCCCGCGCCCTCGACAAAGCCGGATTCAAGATCGTCGCCACCGGCCTCCGCGAATGCATGACCGGCGACACCGCCGACAACAAAGAACCCATGACCGAAGCAGAACTGGAAAAACTCTTCCTCGCACTGGCCTGAACGAGGACGTTTCACGTCAGAAACGAGGCCGACCCGACGACACCGTAGGAGTACCCCGTGAGCGCTACCGATCCAGACATCGCCATCATCGAAACGTCGAGCCTCGGCGACCGCAGCTACCTGATCAGCCACGACGGCATCGCCGTCGTGATCGATCCCCAACGTGACATCGACCGCGTCCTGGCACTGGCCGCGGAGAAGAACGCCGCGATCACCCACGTACTCGAAACCCACATCCACAACGACTACGTCACCGGCGGCCTCGAACTCGCACGCGCTACCGGAGCCGAATACGTTGTGCCCGAGGGTGACCCGGTCGAATTCGAGCGACGGGCAGTGGGGGACGGCGATGTCGTCGACGCGGGATCGGCGACGTTTCAGGTCATGCACACCCCGGGCCATACACATCATCACGTCAGCTACGTACTGCAACTCGGAGACGAACCGATCGCGATCTTCACCGGCGGCTCGATGCTCTACGGATCCACCGGCCGCACCGACCTACTCGGCTCCGAACACACCGACGAGCTCACCCATGCCCAGTTCCACTCGGTCCGTCGAATCGCCGCCGAACTCCCCGCCGACGTCGAGGTCTACCCCACCCACGGATTCGGTAGCTTCTGCTCCGCGACCCCCACCAGCGGCGACTCGTCGACCATCGGTGAACAGCAACAGTCCAATCCCGCGCTGACCCAGGACGAACAAACCTACGTCGACGAGTTGATCGCAGGATTGTCGGCCTACCCCGCGTACTACGCCCACATGGGCGTCATCAACACCGAAGGTCCGGCCCCGATCGATCTGTCCACCCCGGAGCCTGTCGATCCCGACGAACTACGCAGGCGCATCGACGATGGCCAGTGGGTCGTCGACCTCCGCGCACGAACCGCCTTCGCTGCTGGACATCTCGACGGCTCCCTCGGTTTCGAGCTGTCGACGACGTTCGTGACCTATCTCGGATGGCTCTACCAGTGGGGTGCGCCGCTGACATTGATCGGTGACACCTCCGACCAAATCGACGATGCCACTCGAGAGTTGGCGCGCATCGGCATCGACCGCCCCTCCGGTTCGGCTGTCGGTGAGATTCACTCACTCGCCGGCGACGGCCACGTGCGGTCCTACGAGGTGTCCGACTTCGCCGGACTTGCCGCAACCGACTCCGACATCACTGTGCTCGACACACGTCAACAGTCCGAGTACGCGGACGGCCACATCCCCGGTGCGGTGAATATCCCCCTTCACGAACTGCCGCACCGACTCGCAGAAGTCCCCGACGGCAAAGTGTGGGTGCACTGCGCCTCCGGCTATCGCGCCTCGATCGCGGCCTCACTACTCGACCGGGAACATCGCAGCGTGGTGCTCATCGACGACGACTACAACCGCGCAACAGATCTCGGACTCGACACCTCGAAGACATGACGAAATGCTTCGACGACCGAACGCGACGAGACAGGCGTACCCCCAGGGGTATATGTTGGTATCATCGGCCGCATGCACTCAGTGAATCGGCACGGTCGACGGGGCACAGCTCCGACGGCAGCTTTACTGATTGCACTGACGGTGTTCGGTGTGCTGTTGATGCATTCGGTGACACCGATGTCGATGCCTGTGACCGGCTCGATGTCCACATCGATGAGCGGCGGCCATGCCTCGTTCGCAGCACCGTCCCACACGGACGCCACGGTTCCGGTGATGACCGGGGAACATGACTGCCCGTCGGGGCACCAGATGATGCATCCCTGCGTCGGCACGACGGTGTCGTGGCCCGCGCTGACGGTCCCGGCGATGAGCGCAGCCCTCGACCTGGCACCGACATCGGTGAACCGGATCATTGGACGGGCCGACTCCACGCTTGAGCGTGCGCCGCCGTGGACGTTATGGGAGTTGGACAGATCGGTGACCTTGCGAGTGTGACAGGGAGCCCGGCAGACGCGTGTCTGTCGGCGGATCGAACGACATCCAATTCTCTGCACTACCCACTCTTGCAAGGAGTTTCCTCATGCGTACCAAAGTCATTGCCTCGATCGCTGCTGCCGCCGCGAGCGCGTTCCTCGTCGTCGGCTGTAGCGACAACGCGGCCGATTCGTCGATGGACGGCCATGCGATGGGATCGATGTCCTCGGCACCGATGTCCTCGGCCCAAGCAAGCGCGTCCGCAGAGTTCAACGATGCCGACGTGATGTTCGCGCAGATGATGTACCCGCATCACGCCCAAGCAGTCGAGATGGCCGACATGGCGAACGGCCGCACCGACAACCCGGAGGTGCTGTCGCTGGCATCGGCGATCGCCGCCGCGCAACAGCCCGAGATGGACCAGATGACCACCTGGCTCACCGAGTGGGGCCAGCCCATGCCCGACATGGACAGGGGTGACATGGGTGACATGGGTGACATGGGTGACATGGGCGGGATGGACCACAGCTCCGGCAGCGGCATGATGACCGCTCAGGACATGGACGCGTTGATGGCAGCGTCGGGACCGGAATTCGACCGCCAGTGGTTGACGATGATGATCGCCCA
>NZ_JBITUQ010000018.1:0-118835 GCF_044542515.1 Rhodococcus sp. NPDC078407
CTACGCCTCGACGGCCTGAGCCCGGTGCGATACCGAGCCCAGGCCCTCGCAGCCTAGGATTTGCATTAGCAGTCCAACCCGCGGGGTCCAGTGCAGGTCAATGGACCATTCACGCGAACAACGAGACAGTTACAGTGTCGCTGTGTCGATCACGAAGCGGTAGCGCACGTCGGACTTGACGACGCGGTCGTACGCCTCGTTGATCTTGTCGGCCGCGATGACCTCGATCTCGGCACCGATGTGGTGCTCGGCGCAGAAGTCCAGCATTTCCTGGGTCTCGGCGATGCCGCCGACCATCGAGCCCGCGAACGAGCGACGGTTGGTCAACAGGGCGAAGGCAGGGATATCGAGGGGCTTCTCGGGAACACCGAGCTCGACGAGGGTGCCGTTGCGGGCCAGCAGTCCCAGGTACTTGCCCATGGGCAGGTTGGCCGAGACGGTGTTCAGGATCAGGTCGAACTTGCCCTGCAGATCCTTGAGGGCGGTGGTGTCCTTGGTGGCGTAGTACTCGTCGGCACCGTAGGCCTTGCCGTCTGCTTCCTTGGCGTCCGTCTGGCTCAGCACGGTGACGTGCGCGCCCATGGCGTGGGCGATCTTGACGCCGATGTGGCCGAGGCCGCCCATACCGATGATGGCGACCTTCTTGTCGGGGCCGGCTCCCCAGTGCTTCAGCGGCGAGTACAGCGTGATGCCGGCGCACAGCAGCGGCGCGGCGACGTCGAGTTCGACGCCTTCCGGGATGCCGAGCACGAACTTCTCCGTGACGACGATCTGGGTCGAGTAACCACCGTTGGTGAACTCGCCCTCGTAGGTCTTCGAGTTGTAGGTCTGGACGACACCCTTGGTGCAGTACTGCTCGTCGCCGTCGACGCACGCCTCACACTCACCGCAGGAGTCGACGAAGCAGCCGACGCCGACGCGGTCGCCGACCTTGCGGCTGGTGACCTCGGAGCCCACCTCGGCCACGATGCCGGCGATCTCGTGTCCCGGGACGACGGGATAGCTGGTACCGCCCCACTCGTTTCGAGCGGTATGGATGTCGGAGTGGCAGATGCCCGCGAACTTCACGTCGATGAGGATGTCGTTCGGTCCGACTGCGCGTCGCTCGATCGTCGCCTTCTCGAGCGGCGCGTCCGGAGCGGTGGCCTGGTAAGCGGTAGCTGAAGTCATGACTACATTGCTACCTACGCATCTGTGTAAGCGCAACACAGCTACCGCTGCGACCAGGCTATTCCCGCTTCGAACGAGTCGTTCGCAACAGTAACTTCAGCTGTTCTTGGCGATATTGACGCCGAGCCATCCAACATACGCTGCCAGACCGACCAGTCCGATCTTGCGGGTCTTGGGGTACGCGATCGCCACGCCGACGGCCAATTCGGTGGCACCGTTGCGACTGATCCAGGTACGCGTGTCCTTGGGGAACGGGAGCTTGGTGATGCCCTCGAATGCCTCGGGGACCACGAAGTGGGCGGCGCCGGTGGCGGCCAACCCGATTCCGAATGCCTTGGCGACCAGACCGTTCGACTTCTTGGACTTGCTCACTGACGCGCTCCCTGCGATCGACGTGGTGGAACTGGCAGAACGACAATAGCGCTATGCGAGCCACTGACTACTTTGCGACCCGGCCGTTTTCGTAGCGATAGAACCCGGCTCCGGACTTCTTACCCATCCGCCCGGCGTCGATCATGCTCAGGAGAAGCGGAGGTGCAGCGAACAGCGGTTCGGCGAACTCCGAGTACATGGAATCCGCGATGGCTTTGACGGTGTCGAGGCCAATCAGATCGGCCAGCGCCAGCGGGCCCATCGGATGCGCCAGCCCCAACACGGTTGCTTTGTCGACGTCTTCCTTGGT
Source organism: Rhodococcus sp. NPDC078407 (assembly GCF_044542515.1). Classification (NCBI taxonomy): domain Bacteria; kingdom Bacillati; phylum Actinomycetota; class Actinomycetes; order Mycobacteriales; family Nocardiaceae; genus Rhodococcus; species Rhodococcus sp. NPDC078407. The sequence continues at coordinate 1,853 of NZ_JBITUQ010000018.1, forward strand.
GGCGAACCCGGATTCGACCATCCGAACCGCCGACAGCAAGTAGGGCACAAGCAACGCATTGACGACGAAACCCGAGCGGTCGGCCGAGCGCACCACCTGCTTGCCGAGAACATCGCCTGCGAACTTCTCGGCGCGCTCGGCAACCGCCCCGGAGGTCGCGTCGGTGACGACGAGTTCGACGAGCGGCAGCACCGGTACCGGGTTGAAGAAATGCAGTCCGACCACCCGATTCGGGTCCGTGGTGGCGGATGCGAGCGTCGAGATGGCGATGGAGGAGGTGTTCGAGGCGAGCACGGCTCCGGGGTCGGTCACGACGGCGTCGAGTTCGGTGAAGATGTCGGTCTTGATCTTTTCGTCCTCGAGCACTGCTTCGACGACCAGTTGGCGGTCGGCGAAGTCCGCGAGGTCGAAGGTGAAGCGCAGCCTGCATGCAGCGTGCTCACGCTCGCGTTCGGTGATCTTGCCGCTGCTCACTCCGCGGTCCAAGGATTGCAGGACGCGGCTGCGGCCGGCCGTCGCCAGTTCGCGCGTCTGTTCGTAGACCAGGACGTCGACATAGGCGCGGGCACAGACCTCGGCAATTCCAGCCCCCATCTGCCCGGCTCCGACGATCCCCACCCTCTCGACCGTCACAGTGACACTCCTTTATAAAAACGTTGCGATACAACATCTCTCGTGAGATGGGGGTAACTCTTATCGGGTACGCCCAAGACCCAGGTAATACAGAACAGGCGGCCCGCAACGAAGGTTGCGGACCGCCTGACTAGTGCGCAGAAGGCGAGGAGAGGCGGCTCAGTGGAACTGGCCTTCTTCGGTGGAGCCCTTCAGTGCAGCCGTCGAGGTGTTGGGGTCGACGGTGGTGGCGATGCGGTCGAAGTAGCCCGCGCCCACCTCACGCTGGTGCTTGATGGCGGTGAAGCCGCGCTCTTCGGCAGCCTTGAACTCGCGCTCCTGCAGGTCGACGAACGCGGTCATGCCTTCGCGGGCGTAGCCGTGTGCCAAGTCGAACATGCCGTAGTTGAGCGAGTGGAAGCCGGCGAGGGTGATGAACTGGAACTTGAAGCCCATTGCGCCGAGCTCCTTCTGGAACTTCGCGATGGTGGCGTCGTCCAGGTGTGCCTTCCAGTTGAACGAAGGCGAGCAGTTGTAGGCGAGGAGCTGGTCCGGGAACTCGCTGCGAACCGACTCGGAGAACTTCTTGGCGACCTCGAGGTCCGGCACGCCGGTCTCCATCCAGATGAGGTCTGCGTACGGTGCGTAGGCCTTGGCGCGAGCGATGCAGGGCTCGATGCCGTTCTTCACGCCGAAGAAGCCTTCTGCGGTGCGGGTTCCGTCGAGGAACTCACGGTCGCGCTCGTCGACGTCGGAGGTGATCAGCGTGGCTGCCTCGGCGTCGGTGCGGGCGATGATGACCGAGGGAACGTCGGCGACGTCAGAGGCCAGACGTGCGGAGGTCAGGGTGCGGATGTGCTGCTGGGTGGGGATGAGAACCTTGCCGCCGAGGTGGCCGCACTTCTTCTCCGAGGCGAGCTGATCTTCCCAGTGCACGCCTGCAGCGCCGGCCACGATCATGGCCTTCTGCAGCTCGTAGGCGTTCAGTGCGCCACCGAAGCCGGCTTCGGCGTCGGCCACGACGGGAGCGAGCCAGTTCTTGACCGAGGTGTCGCCCTCGATCTTGGCGATCTCGTCGGCGCGCAGCAGTGCGTTGTTGATGCGACGGACGACCGACGGCACCGAGTTGGCCGGGTAGAGGCTCTGGTCCGGGTAGGTGTGGCCCGAGAGGTTCGCGTCGCCGGCGACCTGCCAGCCGGAGAGGTAGATCGCCTGGAGGCCGGCGCGAATCTGCTGCACGGCCTGGTTACCGGTGAGGGCACCGAGCGAGTTGATGTAGTCCTCGTTGTTCACGAGATCCCACAGGATCTCGCTGCCGCGGCGAGCGAGTGTCGCTTCTTCGACGACGGTGCCCTGGAGGTCGGAGACCTGCTGCGCGGTGAAGTTACGGGTGACGCCCTTCCAGCGAGGGTTGGTGTCCCAATCCTGCTGGATCTCGGCGGTGGTCTTCGGGGTGCCGGTGGTCGACATCTTCAGCTCCAGTCTCTTCTGCTTCTCGGCCTGCCTCGAGACGAATCTTCACATCGTTGCCAGGCCCTTCTGGTGTACTCCAAAACAATGGCACAACCGAAAACAAGCGTCTACCAGTTGTTAGTGCCAATCTTGGCTAGCTTTCCAGAGCCCTTTGCTAAGTCTGCGAATTTTTGGGGCTCACATACCTCGCCGATCGGGCAGCGTGGTTACTCGTCGGTAGCGACGAATCCCCAGTTGATGAACGCAATGCACAAAAACTCATACAGGACGCTCGTACGGTTTCACCGCCGCGTCTGAATCGAGTCAGAAGTTGCCCGTGATGTGACCGAGCTCACATTACTCGGTTCCCACATTATGAACATGCGCGGGTTGCTCCACTCGACACCACTTTCGCCGGAATCCCCCACACGACGCCACCGAGTGGAGCATGCCGTGCACCCATCCACAGGCACGCAGTTATCAACAGGGCAGCCCATTCCCCCAGCTCGGCCATCCGAGTCGACCTGCGACATGCCCGACAGTGCACCCATGACACCCACCGCAGGCTCCACTCCCGCTCACAAAGGTCATTCCGCAGGCTCCACTCCCGCTCACAAAGGTCATTCCGCAGGCTCCACTCCCGCTCGCAAACGTCATTCCGCAGGCTCCACTCCCGCCACCCTTCGCGAGCTCGTCGCCTCCGGATTGCATCCGAGCACCGTCTCCCGTTGCTTCACTCGCGTTCTCCCGGAGGTCTACATCGCTGGGCAGCCCTCGACGATGGATCGGTGTCACGCCATCACCCTGTGGCGACCCGACACGGTGCTCAGCCATCGGTCGGCCGCATATCTACGCGGTTGGACAACCGAGCCGGCAATGCTCGACGCCACTGTCCCTCGGTCTTCGCGGCTGCGACCTCCGACGTGGCTTCGGCTGCACCGTCGCGCGCTCGACTCCACACTCGTCGACGAGGTCGAGACGCTCCCCTGCACCAACCCTGCGCAGACGATGCTCGATTGCCTGGCGATACTCCCCCGACCGGAGGCCGAGTTGCTGATCGACGAGCGTCTGAAGTTCGGTCTCGACCCTGCTGGGCTACTACGCCTGCTCGCGTGCCACCCGGGACGGCGCGGTAACGCAGAATTGGCGCGGCAAGTCCGGTTGGCGGTGTCGAGGTTTGCCTCGGAACCGGAGCGGGCGTTGGGACGAGCGCTGCATCGGCTAGGGCTTCGCCTGGACATGACCGCTGCCGTCGGCCCGTACGTCTGCGATTTCGTCGACCGACGAAGCCGAACGATCATCGAAGTGGACGGTCGCGAATTCCACAGTGATGCAGGGGTGTTCAGCAAGGACCGCCGCAGGCAGAACGCGCTGATCCTCGACGGCTGGTTGGTGCTGCGCTATTCGGCATTCGATGTGCTGGCCGCACCGGATGCCATTGCGAGCGAGATCGCTGCGGTACTCAGGCGGCGTCGTCAATCGCGGCGATGAGTGCACGTAATGCTCCACTCGCCGGGGCGGGCGTGAGTTTTCTCGCGCACACCCCACGGAGTGGAGCACCAGTTGCAGGGTCAGATCCGAACGCCGGACCTCTCGCTCGACGCCACCACCCGCGAGGCAACGGGTGACCGACGCGAGGAAATCACTCCCAGCGTACCCATCGCGGCAATCACCAGTCCGCCGATGATGGCAAACAGATCCGCGGCCAACAATCCGGATGGAAAGACCATCAATGCAGGCGAGACCGCGAGCAGCAGACCGAGGCCGACGTGGGTCCAATGACTTTGCCGCGACGCGGATCCGATGGCCCACAGTGCGGACCACGCGGCGAGTATGCCGAGAACGAGGATGGCACCGGTCACCTCCTGGTCCCCCTGAACCGGGAGCCAGACGGTGGATGCGACCAATACCGCTCCGGTGACGAAGACGACGACGTCCCTGACGATTCCCGATGTGCGTTGACGGTTGGACATGACCGCTCCTCGAAGTGCGTGGTGAATGGCTCGTATACCGGTATACGCCTTTACTTCGGCTAATGTTCCCGATGCTCACCGAATTGTGATCCAGCAGCTGTTTGCAAACATTGCCAAGGCGATTCTTCGCAGGCGTAGCCTGGCGATGTGTCCAAAACCTTCGTCGGCGTGCGGCTTCGGCAGCTCCGCAGCGAACGCAGCATGAGCCAGGTTTCGCTCGCGCAGAAGCTCGGGATCTCGGCCAGCTACCTCAACCAGATCGAGCACGACGTGCGGCCGTTGACGGTGCCGGTACTGCTCCGCATTTCCGAGGTGTTCGGCGTCGACACGTCGTTCTTCTCCTCCGAGGACGACACCAGATTGGTGGCCGAGCTCCGCGAAGTCGCGCTCGATCAAGACATGGACATCGACGCCGACGCGCACGAGATCGCCCAGATGGTCAGCTCGCACCCGCAACTGGCACGGGCGATGGTCAACATGCACCGCCGATACCGCAATACGACGGCTCAGCTGTTGGCTGCCACCGAGGAGCGATTCTCCGACGGCAGTGGCAGTGGTTCCATCAGCAAACCGCACGAGGAAGTACGCGATCACTTCTATCAGCGGCAGAATTACCTGCACGAATTGGACACTGCGGCAGAGGCTTTGACCTCGCGGATTCGATTCCATCGCGCAGACGTAGGCGGCGAAATCGCCAAGCGACTGCGGACGGTGCACGATGTGCAGATCGTCAATCGCATCGACCTCGGCGAGAACGTGCTGCATCGGTTCGATCCGCAGACGCGCGTACTGGAGATTTCACCTCATCTCTCCGGTGGGCAGAAGGTGTTCAGATACGCCGCCGAACTCGCCTACCTCGAATGCGGGGATCTGCTGAACAAGATGGCCGACGAGGGCAACTTCACCAGTGAGTCGTCGAAGAAGTTGGCAGTCCTCGGTTTCGCGAACTATTTCGCCGCCGCGACGGTGTTGCCGTACCACCAGTTCCACGACGTGGCCGAGGATTTTCGCTATGACATCGAGCGGCTCTCGGCTTTCTTCTCGGTCAGTTACGAGACCATCTGCCATCGACTGTCCACCTTGCAAAGGCCCGAGCTGCGCGGTGTGCCGTTCTCCTTCGTGCGCGTCGATCGCGCGGGGAACATGTCGAAGCGTCAGTCCGCCACGGGTTTCCATTTCTCGTCGAGTGGTGGCACGTGCCCACTGTGGAACGTGTACGAAACGTTCGCCTATCCGGGCAAAATAATGACGCAGATCGCCGAGATGCCCGACGGCCGAAGCTATCTGTGGATCGCGCGCACCGTGGAGCGCCGGGCTGCGCGCTACGGCCAGCCCGGCAAGACCTTCGCCATCGGCCTCGGCTGCGAACTCCGCCACGCCGGCCGGCTCGTCTACGCCGACGGGCTGGATGTGCAGGGTTCGGCCGCTGCGACTCCGATCGGGGCCGGTTGCCGGGTGTGCGAGCGCTCGAACTGCCCGCAGCGCGCATTCCCGCCCCTGGGCAAGGACCTCGACATCGACGAGCATCGAAGTTCGGTGTCTCCCTACCTTGTTCGCTGATGATCAGGAGGATCGGTCATGACACGTTTCGGAGTGGTACTGCGGCCCGAGATGGCACCCGAGGACATCGTCGACGCCGCTCGCGCGGCAGACACATCTGGTGTCGATGAGGTATGGCTCTGGGAGGACTGCTTCTTCTCCGGCGGGATATCCACTGCCGCATTGGTTCTCGCGAATACCGAACACGTGAACGTCGGAATCGGGGTGTTGCCCACTCCGATGCGGAACGTGGCAGCCACAGCCATGGAAATCGCGACCGTAGCGCGGATCCATCCGGGGCGGCTGCGCGTCGGACTCGGACACGGTGTTCAGTCGTGGATGGGACAGATCGGTGGCCGAGTGCAGTCCCCCTGACCTTGCTGGACGAGCAGATGACCGCGCTGACAAGCCTGCTGGCAGGCGACAGCGTCACCGTGCAGGGTCGGTACGTCTCGCTCGACGGGGTGAAATTGACCTGGCCGCCGCTGCCACCGCCGCCGCTTCTCGTCGGAGCGACCGGGCCGAAGACACTTGCTTTGAGCGGCCGGCGCAGTGCCGGAACCATTCTCACCAGCGAGACCACACCGGAACAGGTGACCACCGCCATCGGCCACATCGACGGCGGGCCCGACCACGACGTTGTCGTCTACGTGTCGTTCGGTGCCGATGGGGCCCCGATCGATGCCCACCGCTGGATCGACGCCGGGGCTACCACCGTCGTCCTCGAACCGCCGTCGGATCTTTCGGATCTGTCGACACTGTTCGCGCACGCTGCGTCGTTGACGCAAGAGTTCGCCTAGCGCTCTCGCAGGAACCGCCCCGCGTCCGCGAACGCCCGTGCTCGACGCGACAGCGTGGGTGGCGCGGGCGGTTCACCTCGCCACAGTCGGTAGAGGGTGCTCATGCTGAGGATCAGTCGCTCCGGCGAGTCCCAACGCGCATACTGTCCGAATTCGGTGGACTTCAGCAGATTCAGCGCGGCCTCGGTGGAGCCGAGGCCGGCGTCGAAGCAGCTGCGTCCGGCCTCCGATACCCAACTCCAGTAGTTGCGCACTGCGCGGATCTCGTCGGTGCCGCACAGCGGGCCGTGCCCGGGAACGTAGACGTCGGCGTCGAGTTCGAGCAGGTGATCGAGGGCATCGATCCAGTTCTGCAGCGGACCGTGCCAGAGCACAGGAGTGGCGTCGATGAACAGCAGATCGCCGGCGAACACGACTCCGGCGTCGGGTAGGTGCGCGATCAGATCGCCCTCGGTGTGTGCCGGACCGAGATACCTCAGATGAACGGATCTGCCTGCCACGTCGATGGTTTCGGCGGTCTCGAACGTGTGGTCGGGCAGCCGGGGCAGCGTCGAGGGGAACACCGCGTCGCCGCGAACGCGGTTCATGTACGAGCCCATCGCCCCGACCGGTCCGGGCACCCAGCCGACCGCCTTGCCGAAGGAGGCGAACGCGTCCACCCCTTTCGGTTGTGTTTCCTCTTTCATCGCGTGCAGAGATGCAGCACTGGTGGTGATGCGCGCGGACGCCGGAACGCTGTCGTTTCCCCACCAGTGATCACCGTCCGAGTGCGTGTTGAGCACTTCGGTTATCGGCGCGTCGGCCACCAGTTCGGCGGTGTCGGCCACGACCCGCTCCGCCCAGTTCACGTCCCACACTGTGTCGATCAGCATCGACGCGGATGCGGGTGCCACGATCAGTCCGGTGTTGGTCTGTCCCCAACTGCCGGGAGGTCGCATGAAAGCCCAGGTCCCGTCGGCAATCTGCCGGTATCCCACCTCGGTGTCCGTCATTATCTCAGGCTAGCCGGTGAGCAACTCGCGAAGACGAGAGTCCCACCGTCGGGCCGGAAAACACGTGCTCAGCACCTCGAGCATGATGGGTACAGCCGTCGAGGCACCCGGGGATGCACCGAGTACAGAGGCGATGGTGCCGTCCTGAGAGGCAACCACTTCGGTACCGAACCGCAGTTCGCCGTTCTTCACGATCTGGGCGCGTTGGCCAGCGCTGGCGATGGACCAGTCGGCCGAATCAGCACTCGGTACGAACTCACGTAGCGCGGCGATCTTCTTCCCTCGAGTGGCGGTCAACTCGGAGAGCAGTAGCCCGATCAACGGCGTGTTGGCCCGGGCCATCGATAGCAACGAGCCGATGTTGTCCCGGTTGACCGATCCCGGAAGGTCCAGCAGCGATCCGTGTTTCAGAAACTTGGGGTTCGCACCGGCGTACGGGCCGAACAGGATGGAGCGCTGCCCGTCGACGATGCGAGTGTCAAGGTGCGGCACCGACATCGGCGGCGCACCGATGGGCGGCGTCCCGTACACCTTGGCGTCGTGGCGATCGACCACCTCGCTCCGGTCGCAGCGCAGAAATTGTCCACTGATCGGCAACAGGCCGTAGCCCCGCGCCTCGGGAACTCCGGCTCGGCGCAGCAACTTCAGAGCCCATCCGCCGGCACCTACGAACACGAATCGAGCTCGCTCCACCGGCCGACCGCCCCGCACGTCGAGTCGCCAGGATCCGTCTCGATCCTGCGAAAGCCCCCGTACTTCGCGTCCGGTCTCCACACTTGCCCCTGCCGTTGTCATGGCGTCGAACAGCTGCCGCGTCGCTGCGCCGAAGTCGACGTCGGTACCCGTGACATCTCTTGTCGCAGCCCATCTACCGGTACGGCCCTCTGCCACCAGTGGTGACCATTGCTGCAGCACCGCAGCATCTTCCGTGTACTCCATCGCCTCGAACAGTGGGTGTGCACGCAGCGCGCGGTGCCGGCCGCGGAGGAACTCGACGTTGTCGGCACCCTGCACCAACGTCATGTGGGGTACAGTCCGGACGAAGTCGGCCCGAGGCAGCGTCGACCAGAAGCGACGGGTCGTCGCGAACTGCTCGGCGATCCGCACGGCTCGATCTATGTCGACGGAACCGTCGGATCGCATTGTCGTGTAATTGGTTTCGCACAGACCGGCATGTCCGGTTCCGGCGTTGTTCCAACCATCGGACGCTTCCGCCGCTACTCGAGGCAAGCGCTCGAGCACCCGAATCGACCAGGTTGGTTCCAGTCTCTGCAGCAGTGCCCCGAGGGTCGCGCTCATGATCCCACCGCCGACGAGGATGACGTCGTCCATCTCCCACCCCTTTCTCGTACTAAGTACAACTCACGCTAGCACCAACTCGTACACCTGTATAGTTCTGCCGATGCCTCGCCTGACCAGGACTGCCGTCGTCGACGCCGCTCTCGACGTCGCATACCGTCACGGCTTGGACTCCCTCACGATCCGCAAGATCGCCACCGAACTGAACGTCTCCCCGATGGCCATCTACTGGCACGTGAAGAACAAGGACGAGCTACTCGACGCCATGGGCGACCGCGTCTGCCAAGAACTCGAGCTCACCGGCGATTCCTCGGCACCGTGGTGGGAACAGCTAGGCACCGTGCTCGAAGACTTCATGCGAGCCTTGCGAGCTCATCCGGGTGCAGCGGACATCGCCGTTCCGCGAATGTTGTTCTCCCCGAACAGCAGAGAGGCAATGGAGGTAGCGCTCAAGGCGCTCGGCGATGCCGGTTTCTCCCTTACCGACGCCACCCAATTGGCCCGCCACGGCGTTCGCGTCGCCATCTCGCTCGTCACCGAGCCCTTGTTCACCGGCCCCCTCTCCGGCGGCGTCGAAGTCTCGTCGGAGCGTCGGGCACACGTCGAACAAGAGGTGGCGTCGACGATGGAATCACTCGACCCGAACCAGTTCCCGAACATTCTGGCGTCGGCCGAACTCCTCGGCGATCCCAGCTCCCGAGCCGCGTTCGAGAAGCTAGGACTGGCCACCTACATCGCCGGCGTTCGAGCACTGGCCGACTCTCGCGACGTTTCGTCCTGATCCATCGTGATGGGGTGGACATATTGTCGGGTGGCAAAGTCTCGCGCGTAGGTGCAGGCTTTGCAGAACTGAAATAGTCGACGCTAGGGGTTGTGATGACGGTGCCTGTCCTGCAGAACTACATCGACGGGGCATTCGTGACGCCGTCGGGTACCGAGATGCTCGATGTCGTCTCTCCTGTGGACGAGTCGGTGGTAGCTCACGCCCCGATTTCCGATGCTTCCGATGTCGATGCCGCGATGACCGCCGCGGCCAAGGCTTTCGAGACCTGGGGCAAGACGACTCCCAGTGAACGGCAGAAGGTATTGCTGAAGCTCGCCGATGCGATCGAGGCCCACAGCGACGAGATCGTCGAAGCACAGAGCCGCAACACCGGCCAGCCCAAAGCCACCATCGCTGCCGAGGAAGTGACTGTCGGCGCGGATCAGATCCGGTTCTTCGCAGGTGCGGCCCGCATGCTCGAGGGCAAATCGGCCGGCGAGTACATGGACGGCTTCACCTCCTATGTTCGCCGCGAACCGATCGGCGTCGTCGGACAGGTGACACCGTGGAACTACCCGTTCATGATGGCGATCTGGAAGATCGGACCCGCGCTGGCGGCCGGTAACACCGTCGTCCTCAAGCCGAGTGACACCACCCCCGAGAGCACCCTGGTGCTGGCGAAGCTGTCGAAGGGCATCGTCCCCGACGGCGTGCTGAACGTCGTCCTCGGCAACGGCGGCACCGGCGCAGCCATCGTCGAGCACAAGACGCCCGGCCTGGTCTCGATCACCGGATCCGTCCGCGCCGGCATCGCCGTCGCCGTGGCCGCCGCGAAGCAGCTCAAGCGGGCGCACCTCGAACTCGGTGGCAAGGCACCGGCCATCGTCTTCGACGATGTGGACATCGTCAAGGCGGCCGACGGTATCGCCGAGGCAGCGTTCTTCAATGCCGGCCAGGACTGCACCGCCGTAACCCGTGTCCTGGTGCACGAGTCGGTGCACGATTCCCTCGTCGACGCCCTCGTCGCCAAGGCGAAGACCCTGAAGGTCGGGTTGCCCGACGACCCCGACACCTTCCTCGGACCACTGAACAACGTCAACCACTTCGGCCAGGTGAGCTCCAAGGTCGACGGTATCGGCGCACATGCCACCATCGTCACCGGCGGAAAACGCTTGGGCGACAAGGGCTTCTTCTACGAACCCACCATCATCACCGGCGTGCAGCAGTCCGATCCCATCGTGCAGGAGGAGACGTTCGGCCCGGTCCTCACGGTGCAGAAGTTCTCCGACGAGGCAGAGGCGATCCAGCTTGCCAACGACGTCGACTTCGGTCTCGCGTCGAGCGTCTGGACTTCCGATCACGCACGCACACTTCGGGTCTCGGCAGCCCTCGACTTCGGTGCCGTGTGGGTCAACTGCCACATCCCACTGGTCGCCGAGATGCCGCACGGCGGATTCAAGTACTCCGGCTACGGCAAGGACCTGTCGGCCTACGGCGTGGACGACTACACCCGCATCAAGCACGTGATGAGCTCGACGGAGACTCTTCGATGAATTCTCATCCACTCGACCCACTGTCCAGTGACGAATTCACCTCCGTCGCAGAGGTTCTCGGCCGCGATCACGGCGTCGGCGACGGGTGGCGATTTGCTTCGATCGAGATGATCGAACCGTCCAAGTCCGAGGTCGCCGCATTCGACGCGGACGGTACCGTGCCGGCCCGTCGAGCAATCTCGGTGGTGTTGAACCGCGCCGAGAACACCACGTTCAAGGCCGTGGTATCACTCGACGATCGCACCACCGAGTCGTGGACGCATATTCCCGACGTGCAGCCCAACTTCACCGTCGACGAGTGGGAAGAGGCAGACGCGGCGCTGCGTGCCCACCCGGATGTGATTGCCGCACTTGCCGATCGCGGGATCACTGATCTCAGTCTGGTGTTCATGGATACCTGGACGTACGGCGAGGCAGTGACGCCCGAGAAGTACAAGGGTCGACGCCTTGGCTGGTCCGACACGTGGGTCAAAGCGGCAGAGGGTGCCAACCCGTATGCGGGACCGGTGGGCGGATTCCACTGCGTCATCGACGCCAACACGATGGAACTGCTCGAGATCGAGGACACGTATCGCGTCGAGCGGCCGGAGATCATGGGCGAGTACGTTCCTCGCCACATTCCGGAACGCATCCGCAACGCCAGTAGCCGTCCGCCGCTGAAGCCGCTGGAGATCACCCAGCCCGACGGTCCGTCGTTCGAGTTGGACGGCAACAAGCTGACGTGGCAGAACTGGTCGCTTCGAGTGGGGTTCAACTACCGCGAAGGCATGACTCTGCACGCCGTCAGCTACAACGACAACGGGAACGTGCGATCCGTTGCGAATCGAATATCGTTCGCAGAGATGATCGTTCCGTATCGCGATCACACCGAGGACCACTACCGCCGCACTGCGTTCGACATCGGCGAGTGGGGCCTGGGCTTCATGACCACCTCGCTCGAGCTCGGTTGCGACTGCCTCGGTGAGATCCGGTACCTCGACGCCGTGCTGCACAACAGCAAGGGCGAGCCGTACACGATCACCAATGCGATCTGCATCCACGAGGAAGACAACGCTGTGCTGTGGAAGCACGTCGATCACGACGCCGGTGCCGAGGTGCGGCGTATGCGTCGCCTCACGGTCAGCTTCCATGCCACCGTCGCCAACTACGAGTACCTGGTCTACTGGCGGTTCTATCAGGACGGCAACATCGAGTGTGAGGTGCGCGCGACCGGCATCATGGTCGTCACTCACTTCGACGAAGGTGGCACCCACCCGTCCGGCACGCTGATCGACAACCGCACGTACGCGCCGTACCACCAGCATTTCCTCGTCGCCCGTCTCGATCTGGACATCGACGGTACCGAGAACACCGTGTATTCGAGCCAGACGCAGATGGTTCCGATGGGGCCGGACAATCCGTACGGGCTCGCCCTGACCCAGGTGAACACCCCGCTCACCACCGAGGCCGAGGGCAAGCAGGACTACGACTGGAACACGCAGAAGGCGTGGAAGGTGGTCAACGACAACGTCACCAACGGGCTGGGCACCCGGCCGGCGTACAAGTTGGTTCCGGGCTCGGCGATCCCGGCGATGTTCGATCCGGCGTCACCCATCTTCCAGCGGTCCCAGGTGATCGGCTATACGGTGTGGGTCACCCCCAATTCTCCCGACGAGCGTTGGCCCAGCGGTGAATTCGTCAATCAGAGCGGCGTCGATCACGGTCTGCCGGAGTGGACCGAGGCGAATCGGAACATCGAGAACACCGACGTCGTCGTCTGGTACACCTTCGGAATTCACCACATCACCCGGCCCGAGGACTGGCCGGTGATGCCGTCCGACACTGTCTCGTTCTGGCTCAAGCCTTTCGGCTTCTTCGACCGAAACCCCTCGCTCGACGTCGCTCCGTCGGAGCCGAAGCACTGCCACACCGATCCCGGCAGCACCTGTCACTAGTTCGCCCGACCTCACGGAAGGCTCGCCCATGCGTTTGATCGTGGGGTATCAGGCAACACCGAGTGGCGCGGACGGAATCGCCCTGGGGGCAACGCTCGCGCGCTCTGTGCAAGCATCACTGGACATCTGCCTGGTGCTGCCGCAGGAGCGACCGATACCGTCCAAAGCGCCGGTCGAGGCGGGGTACGACGACATCCTGATCGACCAGGCCACCGAATGGTTGGCCGAGGCACTGACATTGGTGCCCGAGGACGTCGAGGCCCGTACCCACCTGCTCTTCGACGAATCCTTCGCACAGGGCCTGCTCGACGCCGTCCTAGAGTTCGACGCGTACATGATCGTGGTTGGTGCGGCCGGTGACGGTCTGCTCGGTCGACATTCGATCGGTACCGTCACCAGCGATCTGCTGCACGTCGCGCACGTTCCCCTCGCGCTGGCACCGCGGGGTTATCGGCACTCTCCCCCGAAGCGGATTCGGGAGATCACCTGCGCCATCGGAAACAGGCCGGGTGCAGCAGAACTCGTCGAAGCAGCCGCCAACCTGTCAGCCACCGCCGAGTTGCCGCTGCGCTTGCTGTCTCTCGTTTCCGCAGACAAGCAGTCGGCGCAGGGGCCAGCAGGTCTCGCCAAGGCCCAGGATCTCTTGCGCGCCGTACAAGCGGAATTGCCCGCGGGATCTGAGGTGCAGTTGACGGTCGCCGAGGGCTCCGGAATAGAGAAGGCCGCGTCCTCGCTGGACTGGCACGATGGCGACGTGTTGATGGTCGGCTCGTCTCGACTCGCCCAGCCGCATCGTCTTTTCCTGGGATCGGTTGCCGCGAAGATGCTTCGGGTCGTTCCCGTTCCGATGATCGTTGTTCCGAGAGAGGCCGGCGATGAATGAGCACAAGGTAGTGGACGTCGAGTCCAAGGGCCTGTCTGCCGGCCAGCTCGGGTTGCTCGCCAGTGTGGTCCTGGGCATCTCGACCATCGCACCCGCGTACGCACTCACCGCGTCACTCGGGCCGACGGTCACCGAGGTCGGGGTGCACCTGCCAGCGATCTTCATCGTCGGCTTCATCCCGATGTTGTTGGTGGCGTTGGGCTATCGAGAGCTGAACGCGGCCGAGCCCGACAGCGGCACGTCGTTCACGTGGGCGTCGAAAGCTTTCGGCCCCTACGTCGGCTGGATGGGCGGGTGGGGCCTGATCGCCGCCACCATCATCGTGCTTTCGAACCTCGCCGGAGTGGCTGTCGACTTCTTCTACCTCTTTCTCGCCCAGGTCACCAGCAACGATTCGCTGGCCGACCTGACCGGAAACAAGCTCCTCAACATCGTCACGTGTTTGATTTTCATGGCTCTGGCCGCGTTGTTGTGTTACCGCGGTATGCAGGAAACCAAGCGCGTCCAATACACCATGCTCGGGTTCCAGCTACTGGTGATGGCCTGGTTCATCATCGCTGCGTTCGTCAAAGTCGGTTCGGGCGACGGGGCCCAGGACATCTCGTTCGGTCTGGACTGGTTCGATCCGTTCGGCATCCCGAGCTTCTCTGCGTTCACGGCCGGACTGTCACTGTCGATCTTCATGTACTGGGGTTGGGACGTCTGTCTGACGGTCAACGAGGAAACCTCCGGCAGCGCAAAGATTCCCGGCCGCGCAGCACTGGTCACGGTATTCTTCATCATCGTTCTGTACTTGCTCACGGCCGTGGCCACCCTGCTGTTCGCCGGCACCGGCGACACCGGAAACGGACTGCAGAATCCCGACACCACCGACAACGTGTTCGCCGCCCTCGCCGGGCCGGTGATGGGTCCGTTCGCAATTCTCCTCTCTTTGGCCGTACTGAGCAGCTCCGCCAGTTCGTTGCAGGCCACGTTCATCTCACCGGCCCGCACCTTGCTCGCGATGGGTCATTATCAGGCCCTGCCCAAGCGGTTCGCCTCCATCACACCGCGATTCAGCACTCCGGGCTTCGCGACGCTGGTGGCGGGCGGCGCGTCGGCCGGCTTCTACGCCGTGATGCGAGTGGTGAGCGACAACGTGCTCACCGACACCATTGCTGCTCTGGGACTGATGATCTGCTTCTACTACGGCATCACGGCGTTCGCGTGCGTCTGGTACTTCCGCGAGGAACTGTTCACCAGTACCCGCAACGTGTTCTTCAAGTTCCTCGCGCCCCTACTGGGCGGCGTCGGAATGGCCGTGGTGTTCCTGCAAACCTCGGTCGATGCTTGGGACCCCGAATTCGGCAGCGGCTCATCACTGTTCGGCATCGGAATGGTCTTCGTCATCGGCGTCGGCATCATCGTTCTCGGCATGATCGTCATGGCAGTGGTCGCACTGCGCAAGCCCGAATTCTTCAAGGGCGACATCCTCCGCCGCGACACTCCGTCACTGATCGTGGAGGACTGACGAACCCCCTGGCCGTCGCCGTGGTCCGGGGGGGGGCTCGATGCCACGCTCCCTGCACGTCACCCCCACGTACGAAGCCAACTCACCGATGCGCAGCACGGAAACCATTCTTGCCGATCAACTGTCCACCTCGGCCGATTCGGGCACCGGTGCGGTCAGCTCGCGCGCACCCGGGCTCAGCACTGCGTAGGCGGCGACGGCGGTCCAGCCGACTCCCATGACGACGGCCCCGAGGCCCAGGTCCCCGCCGATCAGCACCACCGACATCAGCCCCAGCCCCATTGGACCGGCGAGAAGCCCTCCCATGTTGAGCCAGCTCAGGACGCGTCCGCGAGCGTCTGCGGGAACCTGTTCGGCCACATAGGTATTCCAGATCGGGCCGAACAGCCCGGATCCGAGTCCCATGACCAGCATGCCGGCCGCGATGATCCAGAAACCGTTCAGCTGCGCGAGCAGCCAGATTCCGGTCGTCATCGCTGCCATTCCCGTCACGAAGGTGGCGCGTCGTGATCTGGCGGCCAGCACGACGAACAGCGCCGACCCTGCCAGCGCGCCGACGGCGAACGCCGACATCGCCAGGCCCAGCTGCCCGGGTTCGCCGATCTCGTTGAAGTGGCCCGGCAGCAGGAGGCTGATCATGGGCGGAGTTACCAGGCTGGCGAAGAACGCGATAACCAGCATCGCCCGCAGCGCGGGGGTGGCTCGGATCAGGTCCAGGGCACTCCCGGCACCCGCGGCAGCACTCTGGAATGCCTGCCCCATGACCGGAACCAACGCGGTCAGCACCGCAGCGGCCGCGGACGAAGCGGCGGTGACGGCAACGACGTCGATCGGGTCCAGCATGCTCAACAGCAGCCCCGCCAGCGCCGGGCCGGCCAGGAACGCCAGTGAGAACCCCGTCTGAAAGAGGCCGGCCACTGTCCCGACCGACGTTCCCGAGATCGACGCCACGTCGGCGAGCATTGCCTGACGCGCAGTCATGCCCGGAACGTCGAAAACAGCGCCTGCGACTCCCAACACCACGAACCATGGCACCGACAACCCCACCGTCGTATCCACCACGAGCAGACCGAGTACTGCGGCCGCGCTGCCCAGATCGGAGACGACGGCTACGTTGCGTGCCCCGAATCGGTCGATCAGTCGACCACCGGCGAATGTGGCCGGCACCGCGGCGATGCCCGCTGCCGCCGCGATCAGACCGGCCGACGACAGACTTCCCGTCGTGGCCAACACCAACCAGGGCAGAACGATCGTGATGGCTGAGTTGCCGAACAACGACAACGAAGCGCCACCGATGTACAACGGGACGGCGAGACGGATGCGATTCATGCCTCGATCATCACGATTGACGCTGCGTCAAGGTCAAGCTCCTGCTCAGATCTCCTCGGCCTCGAAGCGCGCGTTGCGCTTGCGCATCTGCCGGATGCTCAGTGCGACAACGACGCCCGCCGCGATGGCACCCACGACTGCCCCGGCCCACGAGCTCGCCTGCGAGTAGACGTCCGGCTGCAGTCTGATCAGGACCCCGAAGGAGCCGACCGCGATGATGGCAGCGACAACGACGCCTCTGACCCGTCCCAGCTTGGCTGCGGTGTACATGTTCACCCCACGCGCAGCCGAGTACCCGAGGGTTGCGTAGCTGATGAATGTGGCTACGACGATGATCCCCAGCGCTATCCACACTCCGGTCGTGTTCGCCGTCCACGCCAGAATCGCAGCGCCGATGATCGCCGCCCAGTAGAACATTTGAAAGCCGACGGCGGAGGCCTCGTTCCACACATCCCGCTGGCGTTCGTCGTCGTAAAACTCGTCGTCCAGATCGCCGACGAATCGCATGGTCTTGGTGAATGCCCTCATGTCACTCCTCGTCTCCGAACAATATTTCGACCGTGGTGTCCAACGCTCTGGCCAGCTTCAGTGCCAAATAGACGCTCGGTGCATAGTCGCCACCTTCGACGGAGACGATGCTCTGGCGGGACACTCCGCAGACTTTTCCGAGCTCCGCCTGGGTCAGCCGCGCAGCCTTTCGATGTTCACGCACCGCATTGGTCCTCAGCGCGTTACTCATGCCAAAAGTCAAGCGGACTTGTCAGCAGAAGTCAAGCCCTCTTGTCATTGCTGCACCGGCATCATCGACGTTCGACTCAGAGGATCGGCGCTGCCGCCCACAACGCACTGAGCCACCCACGCCGTCGTGTGCGGCGTGGATGGCTCGGTTTTGTCGAACCCCGGCGGGCAGCGGGGACACCGCGCGGGAACTGTATGAAAAGACCTGGTTAAGGGCCGCCCTCGAGTGCTTGTGACACCCACAGGGGCGGCAGGAACTGCATCACCCGACACCAACCGGAACGCGGTCACGGCCGACGGGTCGCGCAGGCATTCCTACGAGCTGCGGCGAACTTCCAGCTGCTCGCCGACGACGACGGTCTGCGACTCGGTGACGCAGTCCAAGCGGCCGTCGAGACGCAGCGACACGTTGTACTCGCCCGGCTTGAGGGCGAACGTGGTGATGTCGATGCTCGAGATGTTGCCTTCGACGATGACGCGGTGGCTCAGCGACAGCATGCCGTTGTGCAGGATCTCGCACATCTGCCCTGGCAGCACGTTCTCGACGTGAACGGTAATGGTCTTGGGTCCGCCGACAGCCTCGATGGTGGGCTCCGGCGTGCTCGATCCAACGAGTCTGAGGTAGCTCTTGTCTCTGCGCACGGCCTCGACTTCCCTGTTAGCGTGCTCCACCGTGAGGTGAACGTCCGACGTGGTCTCGTTGGTACTTCGTGGCGCGACGAAGGGCGGATTGGTAGTGCACATCGTCATCGGCCTCGAACCGAGCCTCTCTTTACATCGGGCGCACGCCCGACCGCGTTACTCACCCGCGCCCGACCAGCCCTGCAACAGCCGCTGACACCGGACAAACGTGATGTCATCGGACAGAACATACCTCCCGGGCGGCAGATCTGCGAACGGACTGATCGAAACCGACACCTTTACGCATCTTTACGTCCTGTAACCAGCAGGTTTGGAACGATCCACAGGACGCATGTCATTTGTTTGGGTCGAACCCGAGCAACTCGGCCTCCTCGGCGGCCCGCTCGGCCTCTCGCACCTGACGCTGTCGATTCTTGATACCGATCACTCCCGCTGCGAAGCCCACCGGTGCCGCGATCGCCGCTCCGATCAGCATCGGCCCCGGATTGCCACCGCCGTAGTGCGCGAGTAGGCGTAACGCCGCTCCCGGCCCACAAACGAAGAGCAGCAGTCCCGCGAACACCAACCGTGCGCGTCGAAGTTTCTGCGAGGCATACATATCGATCCCCCGCGCCTTGGCGTATCCCAACACCACGAACGACACAGAGGTCAGCACGAGGAACACACCGAGTGCCACCCAGGCCCCGGTGACGCCGGCCGCGAACGGGAGAACAGCCCCGGCGATCGACCCGATCCACAGGAACGACTGAAATCCGACGGCCGAGGCCTCGTTCCAGATATCGCGCCGGAGCTCGTCGGCGTAGAACTCGTCGTCGAGGTCTCCGACGAACCGAGCTGCTCTCACGAAGGCACTCATGATCGATCCTCCTCGTCGTGTGTGGACATGGTGAAAGTCAACTTGGCTTGTCAAAAAATGTCAAGAACAATTGTCATTCGACGGCTTTTACGTCCACGTAACGCGGGAAACAGACTCGTCACCGCGCAACATACCCACGCAATAACTTCCCTTTACTGTTCGCAATCGCGAATACACCTCTGTATACAAACTCCGAAAGGCCCGTAGATGCCCGCTGTCTCGAAGCGAAACTCCGTCAAGCGCGTCATGGTCGTTCCCGCAGCCCTGGCTGCATTGAGCCTGGTCGCGACCGCCTGCGGCAGCAAGGCGAGCGACACCACCTCCGCCGAGGGTGGCGGCAGCACTGCCACCTCCTGTGTGGACACCTCCGGTGACACCATCAAGGTCGGCTCGCTCAACTCACTGTCCGGCACCATGGCAATCAGCGAAGTGACAGTGCGTGATTCGATCGCACTGGCCGTCGAGCAGATCAACGCAGAAGGCGGAGTCAACGGTAAGCAGATCGAGATCGTCGCCGAGGACGGCGCGTCCGAGCCGACCGTATTCGCCGAGAAGGCCGAGAAGCTGATCAGCAGTGACTGCGTCGCAGCAGTATTCGGCGGCTGGACCTCGTCGAGCCGCAAGGCCATGCTGCCCGTGTTCGAGGACAACGATGCTCTCCTCTACTACCCCGTGCAGTACGAGGGGCTCGAGGCGTCGGAGAACATCTTCTACACCGGTGCCACCACCAACCAGCAGATCATCCCGGCCTTGGATTATCTCAAGGAGCAGGGCGTGAAGTCGCTGTACCTCGTCGGCAGCGACTACGTCTTCCCGCAGACCGCCAACCGCGAGATCAAGGCCTACGCTGCCGCCAACGACATCGAGATCAAGGGCGAGGACTACACCCCGCTCGGCTCGACGGACTTCTCCACCATTGTGAACAAGGTGCGCTCGGCCGACGCCGATGCGGTGTTCAACACCCTCAACGGCGATTCGAACGTTGCCTTCTTCCGCGAGTACACCAACGCGGGCCTGAAAGCTGCTGATATGCCCGTCATCTCGGTCTCCATCGCCGAGGAGGAAGTTGCGGGTATCGGTGCGGCCAATATCGTCGGCCAGCTGACTGCGTGGAACTACTACCAGACCGTCGACAGCCCCGAGAACACCACGTTCGTCGCCGATTACAAGGCCAAGTACGGTGCCGACAAGCCGACGTCGGACCCGATGGAAGCCGCGTACACCTCGGTCTACCTGTGGAAAAACACCGTCGAGAAGGCCGATTCCTTTGCCGTGGCCGATATTCAAGCGGCGGCCGACGGCGTGAGCTTCGCCGCCCCCGAGGGTGAGGTCGTCATCGACGGCGACAACAACCACATCTCCAAGACCGCCCGCATCGGTGAGATTCGCGCCGACGGACTGATCTACACGGTGTGGGAGTCCCTTGAGGCAATTGCACCCGACCCGTTCCTCGAGACCTACGACTGGGCCTCCGACCTCAACTGACCCAGAGTGCCTGCGGCAGTGGTGCGGTTGAGCGCCCTATAGGGCACCTAACCGCACCACTGCCGTAGGCACCACCGAAGGAGCTCCCCCATGGACGTCGTGATCGGACAGTTGTTCACCGGCCTGTCGATCGGATCGATTCTCTTGCTCGCCGCCCTCGGGCTCTCGCTGACGTTCGGTCAGATGGGCGTCATCAACATGGCACACGGCGAGTTCATCATGGCCGGTTCGTACACGGCCTACGTAGTGCAGCAGATCGTCTCCACCGGCGGCGCTTCACTGTTCATCTCGCTGATCGTCGGCTTCCTCGTCGGCGGCGCCATGGGTGTGCTGCTCGAGGTCACCCTGATCCAGCGCATGTACCACCGACCACTGGACACCCTGCTCGTCACGTTCGGCGTCGGGCTCATCCTGCAGCAAATCGCGCGCGACATCTTCGGTGCCCCGGCGGTCAACGTCGTCTCCCCGGAATGGCTGAGCGGTGGCGTCGACATCCTCGGTGCCGTGGTGCCCAAGACGAGAATTTTCATTCTCTTTCTCGCGGTCGTCGCCGTACTCGCACTGTCCATCGCGTTGAAGAAGACCGCGATGGGTCGACGCATCCGCGCGGTGGTGCAGAACCGCGATCTCGCCGAGACCTCGGGCATCTCGAGCAGAAGAACGGACATCTCGACGTTCTTCCTCGGGTCGGGCCTGGCCGGCGTCGCCGGCGTCGCGCTCACCCTTATCGGCTCCACCAGTTCCACTGTGGGACAGAGCTATCTGATCGACGCCTTCCTGGTGGTCGTCGTCGGTGGCCTCGGCCAGATCAAGGGTGCGGTGATCGCGGCCTTCGCCCTCGGCATCCTCAACTCCTTCATCGAGTACAGCACCACGGCCTCGATCGCCAAGGTCATCGTGTTCGTGCTCATCGTGATCTTTCTGCAGGCCCGCCCGCAGGGCTTGTTCGCCGTCAAGACAAGGAGCCTGGTATGAGCGAGTTCATCGCCAAGCGCGGCGCTCTGCTGGGGTTCGCGCTCGCCGCGATCCTGCTGTTCGCCGTAGCTCCCGCCGTCCTCAGCGAATTCCGGTTGAATCTGCTGGGCAAGTTCATCTGCTACGCGATCGTGGCCGTCGGCATCGGATTGGCCTGGGGCCGAGGCGGAATGCTCACCCTCGGTCAGGGCGTCTTCTTCGGCATCGGTGCGTACATCATGGCCATGCACCTCAAGATCTCCGACGCGGACCTGCGCGGCGACACCGTACCGGACTTCATGTCCATTGCCGGTATTCGTGAATTGCCCTCGTACTGGTTGCCTTTCACCTCACCCATCACCACGATCCTGGGCATCCTGTTCGTGCCCGCCCTGGTGGCCCTGGTGCTCGGACTCGGTGTGTTCAAGCGTCGAGTCAAGGGTGCCTACTTCGCGATCCTGAGCCAGGCACTGGCAGCGGCATTCGCGATCCTGCTCATCGGTCAGCAGTCCACGGGCGGCTCCAACGGCCTCAACAGATTTCGCACGTTCTTCGGGTTCAACCTCAACGACCCCGCCAACAAGCAGATGCTGTTCTTCATCGCCGCCGGCGTGCTGCTGGCCGTCGTCGCCATCACCCGCCAGCTGATGTACTCGCGCTACGGCGAACTGCTGGTGGCGGTTCGTGATCAGGAAGAGCGTGTGCGCTTCCTCGGCTACGACCCGGCGAACGTCAAGATCGTGGCCTACGTCGCCGCGGCATTCTTTGCGGGACTGGCAGGGGCGCTGTTCGTTCCGATCGTCGGCATCATCTCCCCCAACGACGTCGGAATCGTTCCGTCCATCGCGTTCCTCATCGGCGTCGCCATCGGCGGCCGCACCACTCTGCTCGGCCCGGTTCTCGGCGCGCTCGGCGTTGCGTGGGCACAGACCACACTGTCCGAGCAGTTCCCTTCCGGCTGGACGTACGCGCAGGGTCTGTTGTTCGTCGTGGTCGTCGGATTCTTCCCCGCCGGTGTCGCCGGCTTGTTCGCGCTCCGTAAACGCAAGAAGCAACCCGACCCCGAACCCGAGTCGAGCGACGAGCCAGAAAAGGAACTCGCACGATGATCCATGTCGAAGGACCGCAACCCACGTTCGGCGGAAACGCCGGTATGTCGAGTCAGTACCTCGAAGTTCGAGACCTGACAGTCAGTTTCGACGGTTTCAAGGCCAACACCAACGTCGATCTGACGCTCATGCAGGGCGACCTGCGCTTCCTCATCGGGCCCAACGGCGCAGGCAAGACCACGCTGATCGACGCCATCACCGGCCTCGTCCCGGCCACCGGCTCGATCACCAAATCCGGCGTGGAACTGCTGGGCAAGAAGGTGCATCAGATCGCCCGTCTCGGCATCGGCCGAACTTTCCAGACAGCCAGCATCTTCGAGAATCTGACGGTGTTGCAGAACCTGGACATCGCTGCCGGATCCGGTCGGTCCGTATTGACGATGTTGCGCCGACGCGGGTCGGTACTGCCGCAGATCGAGGAGGCTCTCGAGACCATCGGCCTGACATCGGAGCGCGACAAGCCCGCCGGAATTCTCGCGCACGGCCAGAAGCAATGGCTGGAAATCGGAATGCTGTTGGTGCAGAACGCGGAAGTGCTTCTTCTCGACGAGCCGGTCGCCGGCATGAGTCACGAGGAGCGCGAGGAAACCGGCAGGCTGCTCCAGCGCATCGGCGGTGAACGCACCGTGGTGGTGGTCGAGCACGACATGGACTTCATGCGCATGTTCGCCACCTCGGTGACGGTATTGGCTGCCGGACGCGTTCTGGCCGAGGGCACGGTGGCCGAGGTACAGGCCGATCCGAAAGTCCAGGAGGTCTATCTCGGTACCGCGGCTGCGGGCGAGGAACTCGACGGCACAGCAGAAAAGGGAGCCGGTCATGCTTGAATTGATCGACGTCAGAACAGGTTACGGCCGCAGCGAGGTTGTTCACGGTGCCTCGCTGACGGTGCCGGCCGACGGGGTCGCAGCGGTGATGGGCCACAACGGTGCCGGCAAGACCACTCTGCTGCGCGCAGCAGTGGGATTGTTGAAGGTCAACTCCGGCAAGGTCATGTTCGACGGTGAGGATGTCAGCGCGTTGCGTCCCAGCGCCCGCGTCGCCCGCGGACTCGCCTACGTGCCGCAGGGCCAGCAGTCGTTCGGCCAATTGACCACGGCCGAGAATCTGCAGGTCGTCGCCGACGGTCGCAAGCGCGGCAAAGCCCTCGTGGACGAGGCACTCGATCTGTTTCCGGCGTTGAAGGAGTTGCTGGGTCGCAGAGCAGGATTGCTCTCGGGTGGTCAGCGCCAGCAGCTCGCGATCGCGCGGGCGCTGATCACCGAACCACGAATGTTGATCCTGGACGAGCCGACCGAGGGCATTCAGCCGTCGGTGGTCGCCGAGATCGAACGCACCATCCTCGAGCTCACCCGCCGCGGCGGCCTCGGAGTGTTGTTGGTGGAGCAGCACATCGGATTCGCCCTCGAGTCCGCGCAGAAGTACTACATCCTCGAGGCCGGCCGCATCACCTCGACCGGTGTGGGCGGAACCGAGTCCGAGGCCGACGTCCGCGCAGCCATGGCAATCTGACCGGACGCATCGTGCCGCGCAGGGACCTTCGCGAGAAGGTCTATTCGTCACTGCGCCGGGATCTCATCTCCGGTGCCATCAGCTCCACGGAACGGCTCGGCGAGGAGCGTCTCGCCGAGTTGTACGGGGTCTCACGCACTCCCGTGCGCGAGGCCCTGGCACGGCTGCAGTCCGACGGCCTCGTCACTCGCGACGAGGCCGGTGTGCACGCCTATCGCCCTCGGCTGAGCGACCTACCCGATCTGTACGAGCTGCGGGCCACACTCGAGGCCCGTGGCATCACTCGGTCGACCCCGCAGTCCTTCGATCGGGTATCACTGACCACTCTGTTGGATACCTGGACCGCGCTCCGCACCGACCCACCCGCGACGACCGACGACCTGGTGGCGATGGACGAGCATTTCCACGTCACCTTGCTTGCCGCGTCGGGAAATTCGGCTCTGACCGATGCCCTGTGCACGGTCAACGCCAAGGTGCGTCCGGTGCGGATACTCGGTGGACTCGATGCAGCAGCCATCGTCAGCGCCATCGATCGACACGTCGAGATCGTCGAACACGTTCTCGCCGGCACTCTCGATTCCGCCCTGAAACTGCTGCTCGCACATATCGACTGCTCACGTGACCGAGTGGTCGAGCGGGCCGAGCACGCGGCGGCTCTGGCGGGCGCGGTCCGCATGTGAGTCGGCCTACTCCGAGAGAATCCGATCGATGTCGTCCAGCACGGTCTGTCCACCCATCGGCCCGACGCCGGTGATCCAGTAAGACAGGTCCACCGCGTGCGGATCGGGTAGTACCGCAGCGTTGGCGGTGATGGCTGCCGGTATCGCAGCGGGGTCGGACGGGTCGTCGGCGGTGACGACGATCAGGTCTGCTGCCGCCTGTGCCGCCAGTTCGGTGGAGAGGTCGACGGAGATCTCGTCGGCCCATTCCGGTCGCGGCGGGGTGGTGAATCCTGCGCACTCGAGGGTGCTTCCGGCGAACGAGGACGGTCCGTAGAGCGTCAGTTCGCCGTTGCGCGGCCTGATCAGTTGCGCCGTCTTCCCGGCGGTGTCGTGCTTGTCGGCGATCTCGGCGCACCGGTCGTCGTAGGCGGTGAGCAGTTCATCCGCCTTCGCTTCCTTGCCGAGCGTGCGTCCGACGAACCGGACGTTGTCCCGCCACGGATCGGACTGGGATGCCATGAACACCGTCGGTGCGATGGCGGTGAGTTGGTCGTAGTACTCGGCGTGCCGAGTCTCGGTGCCGAGAATGAGGTCGGGTTGCAGGGCTGCGATGTCCTCGATGGTCGGTTCGGCAACTGTGCCGACGGTCGCGATCCCTGCCGCGTCCGTACCGAGATACGACGGCACTCCGCTCACCTCGCTGAGCACCGCGGTGCCGACGGGCACGACGCCGAGCGCGACGGTGGTGTCGAGCTCGACCGGTTCCAGGGTGACGACGCGCAGCGGAGTCTCGGGAACGTCGATGGTGCCTCGGACGGTGTCGATCGATCTGGTTGCGCCACTCTCGGTGGTCGCCGCAGTAGAGGAACACGCCGTTGCGGCGAGCGCCACGATGACGAGGGCGAGCCCAGTGCCGCGGGCAGTGAACTTCGTCATGGGTCCTCCGGGAGTTGGTTGTACAGAGTCATGAAGAGGGTAGCCTAGCCTTTGGCTACCCGATGACGATCCGACGACCAGTCGGTACGGTGTGACTGTGACCACTCCACGCATTCCGTCCGGAACCGCCAAGACACTCGGACCCGTCAACTGGGTCATCTGCAAGGTGATCGCCAAGGGCGCGGGGGTGCCGAATCCCCACCTGTTCACCACCCTCGGTCGCACCGGCGGCTTGTTTCGAGCGTGGCTGTTCTACAGCGGGCACCTGATGCCCGGCGGCAAGATCTCACGCAAGGAATCGGAAATGGTGATCCTGCGTGTGGCCCACCTCCGCGACTCCGCATACGAAATGGACCACCACATTCGGCTCGGCAGACGCGCGGGAATCGACCGGGATCTGCTGCATTCGATCATGACCGGACCGGACGCTCCGGGATTGTCGACGCGCGAACGCACCATTCTCACAGCGGTGGACGAGCTGATCGAGACCAAGACACTGACCGACACCACGTGGGCCGAGCTCGCGACGCAGTTCGATGAACGCCGCCTCATCGAATTCATGCTTCTGGTCACCCAATACGACGGCCTGGCAACAACTCTCGGCACACTGCGCGTCGAACGTGACTACGGCGATCGGCCGCCACGGCGATGAGCGAGACACCCGAGACAGCATTGCGCCGCGCTCTCGAGATGATCGAGCCGGAGATGCTGCGAGAGTCCGCTCGCACCGACGGCGGTTACGTCGAACTGCTGCCGGACGTGCCGGCACCGAACCCGTCCCCGGCAAGTATCGCGATGAACAATCGTGTGGTGGCTGCGATCTACGAGAAGCTGTGGCGTCCGTTCGGGGTGTCCCTGATGGGCATCGCCGGCATGTCGATGTCGGCCGAGCGAGCCAAGGCTGTTGCCGATCTGCGGTTACGCGGGCCGCAGCAGGTACTGGACGTGGCCTGCGGCCCCGGTAACTTCACGAAGTTCCTGTCCGAGGCTCTCACCGGTGACGGGCTCGCAGTCGGGTTCGACATCTCCGAAGCCATGATCGCCCGGGCAGTGCGCGACAACCGCGGACCGAGAGCCGCATACGTGCGCGGCGATGCGGCGCACCTCCCGTATCCGGACGCCGCATTCGACGCCGTATGTTGCTACGCCGCACTGTATCTCGTTCCGGAGCCGATGGCGGTGCTGGACGAGTCGATTCGCGTCCTGCGTCCGGGTGGACGGATCGCCATCATGACGAGTTGCCAGCCCGGTCCCGCACCTCTCGGTTCCATGGTGGGCTTCGGAACCGGCCTGGCGGGCGTCAGGATGCTCCCGAAAAATCAGTTCACCGACGCCTTCGCGGCCGCAGGAATGACCGCCATCGAGCAGGACATCCGCGGTCTCGCCCAATTCGTCAGCGCCACCAAAACGTAGACACCGATCAGCTTTTCGGACCGTAGTCGTCGACGATCCACCTGCCGTCGTCTTCCGACACGGTCACGGACAGAATGTTGGCAACCGAACCCCCGTCGGGCGTCTGCACGTTTCGGGTCTGCTGCTCGGCGTACACCGAGATCTTGTAGACCCCGTCTGTCTCGGAATCGACTGCGGCCGACAGCGCCTCACCCGTGGCGACAACCTGCGACTCGGTCATGATGGCAGTCAGCGCATCACTCACCCCGTCGTAGCGGTCCTGCAGAGGTTGCGCCGCTCCGTCTTTGACACTGGCGAAGAAGGCATCGAGGTCGTTGTAGTCGTACGTCAACGAACGGCTCGTGTAGTCCATGGCTGTGTTCAGGGCGATCTGACGATCGGTCTCGGCCTGGCGCTGAGCGCTCAGATCAGCGGAAGCGGAATACCAGAGGTAGCCGAACACCGCCGCAGCGACGACGGCGAGTGCGGCCACGACGACCGCTACTGTCACAGCCTTCGACCTGCCGGGTCCTGGTACGGCAGCGCCGTCGGACGCCTCGACCTTCTCGGGGGGTGCTGCGGGTGCCTCGGCGGACGCGGGTGCGGTGTCGGTCATCGGGTGTCTCCAATGTCGGGAAGGTATTCGGTGGATCGGGGTACAACGGTGAGTGCGGTCAGTTGGTGAGTGCGGTCAGTTGTGAGTGCGGTCAGTTGGGGATCGTCACTGCCACGCGAGCAGGTCCGCCCTGAGGGAAGGTGCCACCGAGCAGGTCGATGATCTTGCCCGCATCCACCCGAAGTGGCTTGATCGGTGCGGTGAAGGGCTTCAACAGAGTGGCGATCAGGGCGAGGTCGGGAGATGTCGGAGTCAGGTAGCTGTCGATTTTCGTGATCAGAGGTCCGATCGGGTCCTTCCAGACATCCGAGGCGACGTAGGAGTATTGCTCGAAGCCCTGTAGCAGACTCGATACGCCTTCCCCGGTCGATCCCACCCACGGCCCCGCGTCGCTGAGCACCGGCCCGTAGCCGTAGGCCTTCCGACCCAGTTGTTGGGCGTTGTCGTACAGGTGCTGAATTTCGGCCCGCTTGTCATGCAACGTCAGAGCCAGGAGGCGGAACGTCGAGACGAGATTGTCGATATCGGGATCGCGCCCGTCGACCGCGCGCGCCGCGGTGTCCGCCAGACCGCCGAGCGCCGAGGTATCGAGTTGTGCCACAAGGGCATCCACCTTGCCGAGGGTGTCGCTGACCGTAGCAGATACCACGGTCCGATCGACGTCGATCACCGCACCGTCGGACAGGTACGGCCCCCCGGAATGTCGTGGTCGAATGTCGAGGTACTGCTCCCCCGCCGCCGACAGATTGGCGACGACGACATCGGAGTCGACCGGGATGTCATGGGCGGCATCGAGAGCCAACGCCACGTCGAGCCCCTCGGCGGTGACGGCGATGCTCTCGACCTTGCCCACCTTCATCCCGCGCGAGGTCACCTGCGAGGTGTCCATCAGCCCACCGGACGAGGCGAGCCGCACTGTGACAGAGTTGTATTCGCGCCGCGGATCCATGTCGAGAACACCGACGGTCATGTATCCGACCCCCGCCACGGTCAACAGCAGCAGGCCCACGAGTGAGAAGACGGTCGATCTGGTCATCGGACGATTCCTATCGATCGCAGCACGCCGATCATGTCGTCCGCACGCGCACCCGGGTCGTCCGGTCCCGAAACAGACGCGATCCGAATGTTCGGAGTTGCGGAGAAGAACGGAACGAGTCGCTCGCGCAATAGCGCGTCGACTTTCGCAACGTTCATCGGAACGGTGGTGTCGGCTCGCGAGACCGTCATGATCGCCGGCAGGATGATGCCGATCGCTCCGCTGAGTTCCTCGTACGGTGGTCCGAGCACATCACCGACGTTCTGCGACATGTACCCCAGCGCGAAGATGAGATTGACGACGGAGAACAGCACTTCCGACAGCCCCTCCGCTCGAGACGGACCCAGATCGAGCACGCGGGTCAGTCCCGACTCCTGGGTGATGATGGTGTTCGAAACCCCCTCTGCCGCAGCCAGTATGCGATCGATGTCTGCGGTGTTGGATCCGAGATCGGAGATGGCCACCCGCGCCGCGGTGTTCACACGGTCGAACACCAGCGGATCCTGCGGCACGGCCGCGTTGAAGTTGTTCACCGCTTCTTGCAGTTCCACGACATGACCACCGGTCACCACATTCGACAACCCGCGCAGGACGTCTTCCACATTGTCCGCGGGGACGGTGTGATCGAGAGGAATGACATCCCCGTCGACCAGTACTGCAGTGCTCGACGGGTCCTTCGGTGGTTGCAGCGATATATAGATCTCGCCCAGGATGGTGCTCTGTCGCAGTTCGGCGACGGTATCCCTGGGCAGCGAGACGTTCGCTGCGAGATCCACTGTGGCGACGGCTCTGTCGTCGTCGAGCGTGACGTAATCCAACACCCCGCCTTCGACCCCATCGACGATGACCTTCGCCTTCGCCGGCAGGTTCAGCACACTGGCGAATTCGATGTCCACGGTGTACTTGTCGCCGTCGACGTAACTACCGGGGATAGGGAGATCGACCGGGTTCGCACTGCACCCGGCAAGCGATACCGCGGATGCGAGCACCAACGCCGCCACTGTCGTCGTCCTGCTCATCGCCATCCCGCCGATCCGAGAATCAACTGCACCAGTCCGACGTCGATGACGTCGCCGCGCTGCTGATCGGCGGAGCAGGTGGGCCGATACTTGTTGATCAACGCGCAGATCTCGTTCGGTGACGCCGTTGCGATCTCGAATTTCGGTGGGTGGTAGGTCAATCGGCCGGCCCGAAGGTCCTCGTCGTACATCGTGACGAGTGCGTCGCTGACGGCGGGAACTTGTTCCAGGATGTCCTTGATGTCCCCGACGCGGCCCAGCCCGACGTCCACGATGGGAATCAACTGATCGAGGAATCCGTAGATCTTGTCGCCGTACTTGTCGAGCTGGCGGGCGAGGACCGGAATGAGCTCGACCGACAATCCCACGGCACCGCTGAATTCCGTGGTGAACTCCGTCAGGGTGATCATGCCGGCTTTGAGATTGTCGAGCAGTTTCGCCACGTCCGGCCAGTTGACGGCGAAGACGTCGACGAGCTTGTCGATGTTGTCGATCAGTCGACGCACGGTCGCGTCGCGATCGGTAGGCTCCCCGGCCAGCACCGACAGTTGTTGGATTGCCGAATTGACCTGCGGCCCCGAGCCGTCGAGTGCACCGTCGACCGACCGCAGCGCGTCACCCAGAATTTCTCTGCGTTTGCCGTACTCGTCGGCGGGCCCGAGTAGGTCGGTTGCCAGCTTGGAGACCGCATCGAACGTCTCGCTCACCCCGAGCGGTGTTCTGGTGCGCTCGAGAGGAATGCACTCGCCACGATCGAAAGTCTGCCCCTCCGTGTACGGCTCGGTGAATTCCACGTATCGATCGGTGACGATGGACGAGGACATCGTCACCGCTCCGACGTCGGCAGGCAACGGAACGTTCTCGTCTACGTCCATCGTCACCAGCACCCCGCCGGCCACGCTGTTGTCGTTGGAAATCGATGTCACGGTGCCCACGTCGACACCGAGCATCTTGACCGAGTTGCCCTCGTACAATCCGACCGTGTCGGTGAATTCGGCGCACACAGTGGACGTTCGAGTCGTGACGTCGACGACCCCGCTGGCCGACGCGACGGTTGCGGCCACGGCAACGATCGCCACCAGCGATACCCCGACGACGACCGGTCGCGACACTCGTGCGCGCATCAGCACGCCTTCCCTGGAAGTGGTACACACACGGTGGCACCGCGCACGACGCTCTGCGACTGATCGATCACGGGGCCGTCCTGATTTCCGTTCGCCACCAGAGTCGAAATCTGGTCCGATGCCGTCTTGATCTGGGTCAGTGCGGAATCGAAGTTGCCGAACTGTGCGAATGCCTTCTGGACTATTTCTTCGAGCTGGACCACCGACGGTTCCACTCCGTCCGCGTATGCGATCAACGGTCGATGGAACAGCTCGAACAACCGCTTCAGCAGATCGAACGCACTGACCACGGACGTGCGCTTGTCGCCGAACCCTTTCGTGAGCGTTCCGAGTTGGCGCACCAACTCGTCCAACATCAGCTCGTCGGACGACAGCGCCGCGGTGTACTCGTCGGACACGGCAAGGCCGCGCTCGAGTTGCTCGGAACGCTGCGCGATGAGGTCGGTCAGCTGGGTGAGGTTGTCGACCACTCGACGCGTCGACTCGGGTTGAACCGTGAGGGCCTTGTCCACCTCGGCGACGGTTGCGCGGAGCGTGGCACCGTCGACGTCCCTGATCAACGGTGTCGCCTGTTCCAGGGTGGCGGACAGATCGAATGGCGTCTTGGTGCGCTCCTTGGGAATCGGCGCGTCGTCCAACGGTCGATCGCCGGTGGGATCGAGCTTGACGTAATGGCCGCCGATCGGCGTCAGCAGTTGCACCGAGACGCTGGACGTATCGCCGACGAAGACGTCCCGGTCGATTCCGAACGTCACGTCCACGTGGTCACCGGCCAGAGCGACCGTCCGGACGCTACCGACTCCGATGCCGGCGACTCTGATCTCGTCGCCGGACGCCAGGCCGCCGGACGTCCCGAAATGTGCGGTGTACGTCTTCTTCCCCAGCGGCACGGCGTACACGGCACCGGCCGTGAGCAACAATGCTCCGGTGACGCCCACGCCGACCACACCCCACAGCAGGTGACGACGATTCTCCGACTGCTCGTCGCGCACACCTTTGCGCAGCGGCGTACGACGCCCGCCCTGCTTGCTCGTCATCGGCACACCACCAGCTTCTGATTGCCGAGAAGGATCTGTCCGATCCCCGGGATGTCTTGTTGCCCTTGACTACACGTGTAGGTCTCGCCGGGCCCTGGGATTCGCTGATTCAGCGATGTCAGTAGGGACGGCGCGAGTGCGAGCAATTCCGTCACCTGATCGGTCTGTGGAATCAATCGGCGTAGCGCCCCATCGACCGGCGCGTAGCCACCGTCGTAGGCGTCGCGAAGTTGCTCGGCCAGCCCCACCAGTGGGCCCAGACCGTAATTGGCCTGGTCGAGGGACGACAACACGTGCTCCATCTCGGTACTGAGCCGCGAGACCAGTGACGTCAGCTGCTCCACGAGGCTCGCCACCGAGGCGGACTTGCCGCCGATGGTCTGCGAGATCTGCCCGAGATTGTCGATGAGCAGGGCGATGATCGCTTCACGCTGGTTGGCGAACGTGGTGATCGAGTCGATGTCCTTCAATACCGGTGCGATGCCACTGCCGTCGCCCTGCACCATGCGAAGTATGTTCTCGCCGAACAGGTTCAGCTGGTCGGTGTCGAGGGTGTCGAAGATCGGCTGGAACCCGTCGAACAGCTCGGTGATGTCGAAGGAGGGCACCGTGTTGTCGAGGGGGATGGCCGATCCGGCGGGCATGACGTCTCCGGAGGCCGTACCGACCTGCATCAACTCGACATAGCGCTGGCCGAGCAGGTTCTGGTATCGCACCGCGGCCTGCGTCGTGTCGTAGACCGCTCGATTGCTCTCGATATCGAACGTGACCGTGGCGGTGGTGCCATCGAGTTCGACCGCGTTCACCTTGCCGATCTGCACCCCGGACATCCGCACGTCGTCGCCCTCGTACAAGCCCGACACGTCGTCGAACGAGGCGGTGTACGTCGAGGTGGGTCCCGAGACCGGTGTCCGAAGCGCTGCGACGACAACATACCCGCACACCATGACGACCACCGTGAACACCGCCAGCTTGATGGCGGTTCCGCCGACTTTGATCACTGTTCGGCCTCACTTCGGTAGGCCGCCACCGAGTCCGCGAGATTCGGCATGGTCGCGGCGATGACGTCGAGTTGAAGCTGCGGGGCACCGTCGACGAGCGGGAACGCATCGGCCACCCCGTCGAGCACGGCCGGAATGCGGTCGTACGCCGGCGCGAGGGTGCCCAGAGACGCGGTGATCGGGACCAGCAGATCCAATGTGGTGGACAACAGCTTCGCCAAATTGGGGTTGTTCGTCTCGAGCATCTTGCCGAGTGGATAGAGCAGTTCGTTGCTCAGACCGTTGATCGCGTCGAGAGTGCGCTTTCGGTTGTCCATCGGCTCGTAGTAGGCGCTGTTGTCCACCACGCCCACCACCAGATCCAGCAAAGGCGGAATCAGGTCGTCGATGCCCTGTCCCAGTTCTCCGCCGCGATGCAATTTGAGTGACAGTGGATCGATCTGGTTCTCGGCGAGCAGTCGGGCAGTATCGAAGTAGGGCTTCAGGTTTCCCGATATGTCCGACGAGATTCTGGCCAGCAGACCACGCAGCCGGTCGACCTGATCGGAGTCGAGCACCTCGGTGAGCGCTGCCACTCGGCGAAACACACTGGTGACCGTCACGTTGACAGAGTCGGGAGCGATGACGAGGGTCGAGGTCTCTTGCAGCGCCGAGCCGGTGCCGTCGGAGAGAAGTTCGATTGCCGTCGAGCCGAAGATGTTCGAGGACGTGAACTGCGCCTCGGTGGTATCGGTCAATTCTTTCGATTGCGCTGCGTCGATGGCCAGTTCGAGTCGCTGACGGCCGAAGCCGAGAGTCTCGACCTGCTCCACCGAGCCGATCGCCAACCCACGGAATTACACTTCGGCACCGGCAGTGAGACCGTCGCCCACGGTGGCCGCATCGACGGTCAGATCGAAGGTCGAGTCGAAGTAGCCGCGCGCATAGGCCGTGAGCAGTACAGCGACTACGGCGATGAGCGCCACCACCGCAATGCCCCTCGCCCGCAGGGTCGCAGGGCCGGCCGACCTGCCCGACAAATCTTCGAACACTGCCATGACTACCCCGAAATCCTTATGCCGGAATCGAATCCCCAGAGCACGATCGTCAGGATCATGTCCAGCACCACCACCGAAATCAGACTCGCCCGAATCGCGCGACCCGACGCACGACCGACGCCCTCGGGACCACCGGAGGCGTAGTAGCCCTGGTAGCCGTGGATCACGATGACGGTGACGACGAAGATCGTCGCCTTGAGCAGCGACCACACCACGTCCAACGGCTGAAGAAATGCGGTGAAATAGTGCTCGTACGTACCGGAGGACTGTCCGTTGAACACATTGACGATCACCTGGCAGGAGAGGTAACTGAGAATCAGCGTCAGTAGATACAGCGGCACGATCGTGACGATGCCGGCGATCACCCGCGTGGTGACGACGAACGGGATCGACCTGATGCCCTGGGCTTCGAGAGCGTCGATCTCCTCGGAGATCCGCATCGCCCCGATCTCGGCGGTCATCCGGCAACCGGCCTGTGCGGCAAAGCCGATGGCCGCCACCATCGGAGCGAGTTCCCTGGTACTGGCATAGGCGGAGACGAAACCGGTGAGCGGCTCCATGCCGACCATACCGAGAGTGTTGAACCCTTCGATTCCGATCGAGGCACCGAGCGCGACGCCCAGCACGATCAACACCGAGACGGTGCCCCCGCCGACAACGAGAGCTCCACTGCCCCAGGTGATATCGGTGAGAATGAGGAGCATCTGCCGACGGTAGGTGCGAACGGTGTGCGGAATCGCAGCAAGCACCTGCACGCAGAACGTCAGTTGATGGCCCAGCGATTGCAGCAGCAGACCGGGTCCCCGCACCACACGTCGTGTGTAGCGGGCCGCGACACGGGTGCCGTACGGACTGTGCCGGGACGGAGTTGCCATCGGTGTCTCGCTATCCGATCTTCTGCGGCATGAACATGACGACGAGCTGGGTGATGACCACGTTGACCGTCGAGGCCGCGATCACACCGATGACGACGGTGGCGTTGACCGCATTCGCCACCCCGCGCGGACCGTCGACGGCGGAGAATCCCCGCTGGCAGGCGACGATGACGACGATGATCCCGAAGATCTCCGCCTTGACCAGTGCCACCACGAGATCTCCGACGGACGCGAAGGACCCGAACGAGGAGATGTAGCTGCCTGGAGTCCCGCCCTGGAAGCCGACGTTGATCACGTAGCCGGCGGTGATCCCCATGAAGATGATCAAAATGCACAGCAGCGGCGCGACGAACAGAATCGCGGCCAATCGCGGCACCACCAGGCGTCGCACCGGATCGATGCCCATGGTCTTCAGAGCGTCGATCTCGTCGCGAATCGTGCGAGCTCCCAGGTCTGCGGCGATGGCCGATCCGGCTGCGCCTCCGAGGAGCAGCGCCGCGACGATCGGTGCCCCCTGACGAATGACGCCGAGTCCGCCTGCGGCACCGGCGATGGAGGTGGCACCGACCTGGTCGGTCAGCGAGCCCACCTGAACCGAGACGATCACGCCGAACGGAACGGACACCAGAATCGCCGGAACTGCCGTGACGGTGACGACGAACCACGCTTGCTCGATCGAATCGCGCCACGGATGACGAAGCCGTGCGATGTCGCCGAACAGATACGTGAACGCATCGAGAGCGAGTTCCAGAGCTTGCCCGAACGTACGAAACCCGGACGACACCCGCGATCGCGGCGCGCCCGTGACACTCGAACGAGTCGACAACGCAGCTCACCCCCACCCCTGGATTGCGAGACGCCCCCGCTGCCTCGCTGCTCGCACCGAACCCCTCGGTACGTCGCTGAGGAAATTAGCAGCTGCAGATGATTCGAGTTGACGTTTTCCTCAGTGCGGGGCATATGAGTATTCACAAGATCGACGCACCGATCCCGTGGCGAAAATCGAACCTGCCGAAACCGCCACTGTTGTTTCGATATTCGAGCAACACCCGGGAACGAAACGAACGGCGGCGACCACCGAAGTGGTCGCCGCCGTTCGTCGTTCCTGGTGTGGGATCAGAAGTTGATCATGTGGCCGGCGAGGCCGTGGATCGCTTCCTGCAGTGCCTCCGACAGCGTCGGGTGCGTGTGGACGTTGCGAGCCAACTCGTTGACCGTCAGGTCCCACTTCTGGGCCAGGGTCAGCTCGGGCAGCAGCTCCGAGACGTCCGGTCCGATGAGGTGTCCGCCGAGCAGTTCGCCGTGCTCGGTGTCGGCGATGAGCTTGACGAAGCCCGTCGCGTCGCCCAGTCCGTGCGCCTTGCCGTTGGCCGCGAACGGGAAGTTCGCGACCTTGATGTCGGAGCCACGAGCCTGCGCCTCTTCGCGCGCCTGGTCCTCGGTGAGACCGAAGCTGGCGACCTGCGGCTGGCAGAACGTCGCGCGCGGCATCATGCGGTAGTCGTCGATCGGCAATGTCTCTGCGCCGCCGATGGTTTCGGCAGCCACCACGGCCTGAGCCTCGGCCACGTGAGCGAGCTGCAGCTTGGCGGTCACGTCGCCGATGGCGTAGATGTGCGGCACGTTGGTCTGCATCGTGTTGGTGATACCGATGGCACCGCGATCGGTGAGCTCGACGCCGGTCTTCTCGAGGCCGAATCCTTCGACGCGAGGAGCGAAACCGACGGACTGCATCACCTTGTCGACGGTGAAGGTCTCGCTCTCACCGGACTTGTTGTGCTTGATCTCGACGGTGACCTTGGAGCCGTCGTCGTCGATGCTCTGCACACCCGCGCCGGTGATGACCTTGACGCCGAGCTTCTTGTACTGCTTCTCGATCTCCTTCGAGACGTCCTTGTCCTCGTTCGGGAGCGCACGATCGAGGAACTCGACGATGGTGACGTCGACGCCGTAGTTCTTCAGTACGTAACCGAACTCCATGCCGATGGCGCCGGCACCGACGATGAGGATCGACCCGGGAAGTTCCTTGGTCATGATCTGCTCTTCGTACGTGACGACGTTCTTGCTCAGCTCGGTTCCCGGGAGCAGCTTGGTCGTACTTCCGGTCGAGATGATCGCGTTGTCGAACGTGATCGTCTCGGTGCCACCCTTGGTCAGCTCGACCTCGATGGTGTTGGCGTCGGTGAACGTGCCCTTGCCGTCGTACTCGGGGATCTTGTTCTTCTTCATCAAGAAGTGAATGCCCTTGACGCGTCCGTCCGCGACCTTGCGGCTGCGGTCGAATGCTGCGCCGAAGTCGAAGGACGCTTCACCCGAGATGCCGAACAGCTTGGCCTCTTTGGTGAACAGATGCGCCAGCTCGGCGTTGCGGAGAAGGGCCTTCGAGGGGATGCAGCCGACGTTCAGGCACACACCGCCCCAGTACTTCTTCTCGATGATGGCGGTGCTGAGTCCGAGTTGTGCGGCGCGGATAGCAGCGACGTACCCACCGGGACCGGCTCCGAGGACAACGACGTCATAGTGTGAGGTCACGAGTCCCCAGCGTAGTCGTGCCCTCCGACACTGTCTCGACCTGGTCTTCGTTACCAGCCGGTAGCCCCGCGTCCACACTGCACCCGACCGCGGGTGTGCTGCTAGAACTGTGGAATGGCTTTCTCGGACGACCCGTATCTCTGGCTCGAAGACGTCACCGGCGAGGAGCCTGTGAACTGGGTCCGCGATCGCAACGCGGTGACCACCGAAGCGCTGGCCGGAGAGCGATTCGATACCACCGTGGCAGGCGTACGCGAGATTCTCGACACCGATGCTCGCATTCCTTACGCACGCCGCCGTGGGCAGTATCTGTACAACTTCTGGCGCGACGGCGAGCACGTCCGCGGCCTCTGGCGTCGAACCACGATGGACGAGTACCGCAAGGACGAGCCCGCGTGGGACGTCCTGCTCGATCTCGACGCTCTGGCCGCCGCCGAGGGCGAGAACTGGGTGTGGGGCGGCGCGCAGGTGCTTCGGCCCGATCAGAGACTGGCGCTGATCACCCTCTCCCGCGGCGGGGCCGATGCCACCGTGGTCCGGGAGTTCGACATCGACTCCCGCATGTTCCGCGCCCCCGAGGACGGCGGTTTCGCGCTACCCGAGGCCAAGACCGACATCGGCTGGATCGATGCCGGCACCGTGTTCGTCGGCACCGATTTCGGGGACGGTTCACTGACCGACTCGGGCTACCCGCGGATCACCAAGCGGTGGCGGCGCGGGACTCCCCTCGCCGAGGCGGAGACCGTCTACGAGGGCGAAGCGCAGGACATCTCGATCTCGGCCTGGCACGACCGCACTCCAGGATTCGAGCGAGACTTCGTCCAGCGGGCCACCGATTTCTACAACTCCGAGACCTACGTGCTCGACGGGTCCGCGCTGACCCGG
Source organism: Rhodococcus sp. NPDC078407 (assembly GCF_044542515.1). Classification (NCBI taxonomy): domain Bacteria; kingdom Bacillati; phylum Actinomycetota; class Actinomycetes; order Mycobacteriales; family Nocardiaceae; genus Rhodococcus; species Rhodococcus sp. NPDC078407. Next base: position 39,940 of record NZ_JBITUQ010000018.1, read on the forward strand.
ATCTCGACGCCCACCGACGCGTCGACGTCGGTGCACCAGAACTGGCTGGTGGTACGGACCATGACGCCGTGGACGGTCGGCGACACCACCTACCCGGCCGGCGCACTCCTGGCCGCCGACTTCGAGGAATTCCTCGCCGGCACCACCTCTCTGCTCGTTCTGTTCGCTCCCGATGCGCACACCTCACTGCACCAGTACGCCTGGACGGAGAACTATCTGCTGCTGGTGACGCTGCAGGACGTGCGCACGCAGTTGCATGTCCTCGACCCTCGTGCGCGTTTTGCGTACCTGGAGGGGCGCACGACGGAGCTGACCAGCACCGACATCATCGGCACCGACGGGGAAGAGAACGGGGACGAGTTCTTCCTGTCCTCCTCCGGCTACCTGACTCCCGCGACGCTGCTGCTCGGCAAGGTGGGGGACGACGTCGAGATTCTGAAGCAGGCCCCGGCGTTCTTCGACGTCGACGGCATGACGGTGGAGCAGTTCTTCGCCCGTTCCGACGACGGCACGCAGATCCCCTACTTCGTCGTTCGCCGCGCCGACGCCGATCCCGGTCCGACGCTGCTCTACGGCTACGGCGGCTTCGAGATCTCGATGACGCCCGGCTACAGCGGCGCTACCGGACGGGCCTGGCTCGAACGGGGCGGCACCTACGTGGTGGCCAACATCCGAGGCGGCGGCGAGTACGGACCGGAGTGGCACACCCAGGTGCTTCGCGCCGGACGGCACCTCGTCCACGAGGATTTCGCCGCCGTCGCGCGGGATCTGGTGACCCGAGGCATCACCACCACAGCGCAGTTGGCAGCGCAGGGCGGAAGCAACGGTGGCCTACTGATGGGCATCATGCTGACGAAGTACCCGGAACTGTTCGGAGCGCTGGTCTGCCAGGTACCGCTGCTGGACATGAAGCGGTATCACCTGTTGCTCGCAGGCGCGTCCTGGGTGGCCGAATACGGCGATCCGGACGATCCCGAGGAGTGGGAGTTCATCTCGCAGTACTCCCCGTATCAGAACGTGGTGTCCGCGGCCGAGCGCCGGTACCCACCGATCCTGATCGCGACGTCGACCAGGGACGACCGCGTCCACCCCGGACATGCTCGCAAGATGGCCGCCCTGCTGGCCGAACTGGGCCACGACGTGAGCTATTACGAGAACATCGAGGGCGGGCACGGCGGGGCGTCGGACAACGCGCAGCTGGCCTTCAAGACTGCATTGACCTACGAGTTCCTGTGGCGGCACCTCGAACGGGTCGGATGATCACTCCGCGAGAGCGGATTCGAACATCGGCCAGGAGTTGTGCAAGTCGGTCTCCCAGTATCCCCACGAGTGCGTGCCTCGGTCGCGTAGCTCGAAGTGGGCCGGGATGTCGAGTCGTTCCAGGGCTGTGCGCAGACGCCGAGTGCAGTCGCCGGTCGCCACCTCGATCACACCGCCCACCACCATCTGATTGAGCAGCACGAAGCCGGGTCCGTTCGTATTCGTGCCGTCCAGAGTGTCCGATGCCCCGGCCAGGCCACTGCCGTTCGAGACGTACAACGCTGTGCCGCGAAGACCTTCGGCGTTCACCACCGCGTCGTTGCGAGTCCACTCCGGACCACCGTCCGGTCCCCACATGTTCGTCACGTTCGCACCGAGCGCCATGGACACGACCGTCTTGACGTATGCCCTGCCCAACGGATCGGTCGTCGAAGCACAACCGCTGTACGAACCGACTGCCTCGTAGAGCCCTGGGTTCTGGATCGCCAGATTCAGTACCGACGTGGCCGCCATCGAGATCCCGGCAATTGCGTTGCGTCCGTTGGTCTTCAGCAGCTCGTCGATCAGCGGCGGCAGTTCGTCTGCCAGGAACGTGGCCCACTGGTTGCGGCCGAGCACGGGATCGTCGTGCTGCCAGTCCGCGTAGTACGAGTAGGCCCCACCCACGGGCGTCACCACGTTGACGTTCTTGTCGGCGAAGAAGGATACGACGTCTGTCTGGGTGTGCCAGTCCATTCCGTCGGTTCCACCGCCCGCGCCGTTGAGCAGGTACAGCGTGGGGCTCGGTGCCGTCCGATCGGGTGAGCGCAGAATCTTGAGCGGAATGGTTCGATCCATCGCGGCCGAGTGCACGAATGCGGTCATGGCCACGTCGTCGGCGGCCTCGGTACGCACTACGTAGGACGACGGCGACGTAGCGGATGGGGCAGCATCGGACGGAGAATCGGACGGCGCGGCGTGCGCGATCGGGTGCACCAGGGCCGTCATACAGACGACCATCCACAGGACGGCCGATCTGCGTCCCGTCGCCGAGCGAGCGATCCTCGTCCCACCCTGTCGTCGACGAATTGAATCCCCCACGCCGTACATAGTCGTGCTCACTAACGTCGCCGAACAATTGTTGGTTCAACAGCTTTCTACACCAAAACGGACCGGAAGTATGCAGAAATGGCGAATAGCGAGCAATAGGCCGAAAGTTAATTCATGTGAACTACTTGCGGATCCACGCGGCGACGAGGTCGGCCACCGCGGTGGGGTTACGAATCCAGCCGTTGTGGCCCAGCGGCTCATCGACGTGCGCCGAGGTGACATCCGCACGGACGAGTTTGCGGACGAGATTGTCCATCGAGCCGCGAGGCGCGAGGTCGTCATCTTCGATGGTCACCGCCAGCACTGGAAGCGTCAGACGGCCCATGCGCTCCTCGTAGTCCATGTCCGCCCCCGCCGGCACGATCGATCCGGAGCGAGCGAAACGGGACCAGTCGTCGATGAGCACGCGCGACTGACGGCCGAAACCGCCGACACCGATGCGATCACCCGGCCAGAAGCCGGCGATACTGCTGGTGATCGCCATGGCGGCCGCGCCGACATACAACGGAACGCCGCGCGTCGTGCCGAAGCCGCGGTGATACGGAGACCCGGACGCCACCAGAATCAAGCCGCCGAGCCTGCCTCGAATGCGGGCGGCGTACATCGAGCCGAGCTGACCGCCCATGCTGTGACCGAGAAGGTAAGGGGTCGCTTCCGGGAACTGCTCCCGAACCACCTCGAAGATCGCCGGGAGATCGACCGACACCAGTTCGTGATAGCCGTACCGACTCGCCGAACTCGGTTTCGGCACACTGTCGCCCTGACCACGTAGGTCGCCCGTCGTGGCGTGAAAACCACGCGCGACGAGCGCCTCGGCGAACAAGCGGTAATAACCCCCCGGAATTCCGAGACCGGGAAGAACCACGATCACCGGAGCATCGTCACGACCTTCGCCGGGAAACAGAGACACCGGCACCGTCGAACCGTCGGGCATCTGAATGGGAACCGTGTGCATCGGCCCACCCTATGACGTGGGCCCGTGGAGTCGACTAGAGGATGATCGGGTGAAAGCTACCGGTCGAGAAGCTGAACCAGAGCAGTTGACTGTTGATGAACCCGACTATGGACTCGAGCATGATGGCCCCCTGTGGTGGCGTCGATGCCCGGTGCATCGGCGATGAAGCTCAGGTCTACCCGATCGCCGGCGGATCATCCACTGGTAGAGCACTTTCCGGTCGAACGAATGACACTACAAACGACGACACTACGAACGACGACACTTCGAACGACGAGAGCCGGGCCCGACGGTACGTCGGATCCGGCTCTGGTCGTGGATCTGTTCGTGCAGGTGGAAAGTGTGAAGCAGCTGGACCGAATCAGGCCACCGGGCCGGGGATTTCGAGGACGCTCGAGCCGCTACCTTCCGAACTACCGAGAGCGAGCAACTGCAGCAAGATGGCGAGCAATTCCATGAGAACTCCTTGTAGAGAGGGGGATTCGATGCGTGGAGTGCATCGTCACAGGTCCGTGAACGACAAGCTCCGATCGGCCGTTCGGGCCGGGGCGTGTCAGTCGGAGGAAGAACTGATACCCGAGAAGAGCTGGAGGAGGATCGAGAAGAGGTCACCGAGTTCAGCGGACATGCGACAGGCTCCTAGTTAGAGGGGGTGGTGCAGATCGAAGGTGACGGTCGTCACTTGATTTCCTCTGCAAGAAGATTTCTACCCGGTCTCATCACGTTCTGTACACACATTTGAGTCTAAAAGTCGAAAATCTTGGTGAGCTGTCACAAAACGGTCACGACGCCGTCACCGATGCCGGTGTCGCGGCCGCCCCCGACGGCGACCGCGACTGTTGCCGACGAATTACGCGGCGCTACCCGACGTCAGCACGCCGACGATCTGCTCGACGATCGCATCGACGATGCCGTCGTAGACGCCGGTGGCAATGTCGGTGAAGAACTGCGCTGCTGAACCCATGAGAACTCCTGATACTCGTACGTACAGCCGTAGGAGATACGGCCTTCTTCGTTCCTACCGCACACCGAGCTTCGGTGCAGTACTCGGTACCAACTCGAGGCTCCGAACAGAGCGCGCCGCAAAGACACACCGGACACGTCACTGGTTGCGGACCGAAAACTATTCTCCGATCACGTCTTTCGCGCGGCCCACCAGCAATGGGTCTGTTTCGCCCACTATTTCGGGATCTTTGTTGGCATAGTCGAATTTGTTGAGCACGAATCGCATCGCGTTGATGCGGGCACGCTTCTTGTCGTTGCTCTTGACGACCGTCCACGGTGCCACGTCGGTGTCGGTGGCGCGAAAGCTCTCTTCCTTGGCTGCGGTGTACGCGTCCCACTTGTCCAGCGAGGCAAGGTCCATGGGTGAAAGCTTCCATTGCCGCACCGGGTCGACCTGACGAATGGCGAAGCGGGTGCGCTGCTCGTGCTGCGACACCGAGAACCAGAACTTCGTCAAACTGATGCCCTCGTCCACGAGCATCTGCTCGAACAGTGGTGCCTGCCGAACGAACTGAGCGTGCTGCTCGTCGGTACAGAAGCCCATGACGCGCTCGACCCCTGCCCGGTTGTACCAGGACCTATCGAACATCACGATCTCTCCGGCGGCAGGCAGGTGCGCGATGTAGCGCTGAAAGTACCACTCCGTCGACTCGCGGGCCGATGGCTTCTCCAGCGCGACGACGCTCGCACCGCGCGGGTTGAGGTGCTCCATGAAGCGCTTGATCGTGCCGCCCTTACCGGCAGCGTCACGGCCCTCGAAGACGATCACGTGACGTCGACCGGTCTCCTTGGTCCACATCTGCAGCTTGAGCAGCTCGATCTGCAGCAGGCGCTTCTCGAGGTCGTATTCCGCCCGGGTCATGCGCTCGTCGTACGGGTAGTTCTCCCGCCAGGTATCGACGACGTGCCCGTCGGGAACCGTCAGCAGAACGGGATCGTCGTCGTCGGAATCGTCGACGACGAACCCCGACGTATCGGCAAGATCCACGGCCGTGGTGACGTCGAGCAGGTCGCTCAGGTTGGTGCGCGGAGCCTCACCGTTGCGAAGATCGTTGGCGGTCATGCGCCGAAAGTTAGTGCTCCTCGGTGACCGGTCGATGGCGAGTCGATGAACACCCGGCGTATCCGAAGACACGGACAACGCTTCCGGTCCGCAAGGGGGACGGACCGGAAGCGCCCGGTACATCGACCGTAATCCTCTCGGTCACAGCGGGTCCAGCGTCTCGGCCGTAAAAGTCGGTGTGCCCGTTCGGCGCTCTGTTTCGGCCTGTTCGCTTCTCGGGGTCGATATGGGTGAAAGTCCCGATGTGCGCACAGGTGCTGATGACGCAGACTTTTCACCATGACATTCGAGAGCGGATCACCCAGAGAATTCACACGTTCCAGTTCGCAGAACATGATCGGAGGTGTATGCGGCGGCGTGGCAGAGTATTTCGGCTGGGACGTCAACATCGTCCGGCTCGCCACCGTCGCCGGCGCAGTCCTCACCGGCGGTACCGTCGTGCTGATCTATCTCGCTGCGTTGATGCTGATGCCTCGTCGTGCATGACGGTCGCACGACGACACCACAGTCCGAACACGACGAAACCCCGGACCTGAACTTCGGTCCGGGGTTCGGCAGTCGACTAGCTTGCGGCGCTGGAGATTCCCTCGGCGCTACCGGTGAACAGTCCGGTCAGCGCCTCGGCGATGCCAGCAGAGATTCCGTCGGTGATTCCGTCGGTGATGGGGCCGAGGATGCCGCCGTCTTCGCCGCCGCCGAGCAGACCGAGAATGAGATCGAGAAACATGAGGGGGTACCTTTCGAGGGCGTGTCAGAGGCCTGAGTCGCAAGTGTGACCGGGCCGCTGAAACATAACGGTCGGAACACGGTGCGGTCCATGGTTTCGGACAAAAAGGACCCACCGACTGTTTGCGCCCCCGAAACGTGACGACCTGTCAGCCGTCGTTCTCGCCGGTGATCAACCACCCGCAGGGGGCCGCGAGTTCGTCGGCCGCAGCCGGCCCCATCGAACCCGGCGCGTAACCCTCGACAGCAGGCGGATCGTTCAGCAGCGGAGCGGCCACGTCCCAGACGTGCGCCAAACCGTCGGGCCGGGTGAACAGCGAACGGTCGCCGCTGAGCACGTCGAGGATCAACCGCGCATAGGGGCTGAGCGGCTCGGCATCGGGCACCGACCCGAGCGGGAGAGCCAGATGCCCGACGGAGAGATCGAAGTCCGGTCCCGGCTCCTTCACCGTCATCGCGACATCGATGCTGCCGTCGCCGGACAGGTCGAACGTCAGCACTGCGCCGTCGTCCGGCAGATCGGTGAGTGGTGTCTCGGCGGGCTGCCGAAAGACGAGCGACACGCGCTGCTTGCTCACTCCCAACATCTTTCCGGTGCGGAGCAGGAACGGGACACCACGCCAACGGTCGGTGTCGACCCAGAGCTTGGCCGCGACGAACGTGTCGACCGTCGAATTCTCGTCGACACCCTCGACGTCGCGGTAGCCGTCGTACTGCCCCAGAACCACCTCGCCGGTGTCGAGCGGACGGAATTTGCCGATCACTTCTTCTCGAGCCGACTGCAGATCCTCTGCGGCCAACGACGCCGGCGGTTCCATCGCCACCTCGGCGGCGACCTGGAACAGGTGCGTCACCAGCATGTCGAGAACTGCACCGGTGGCGTCGTAGAACTCGGCGCGGTCGTCGATGTCGAGTGTCTCGGGCACATCGATCTGCACCTGGGACACATGCTCGGAATTCCAGATGCCACTGATCATTCCGTTGGCGAACCGCAGCACGTGCAGGTTCTGCGTTGCTTCCTTACCGAGGAAGTGGTCGATGCGATAGACCTGTTTTTCGTCCACGACCTCGTGGACGGCCTTGTCGAGATCTTCGAAATTCTTCTGCGAGGTACCGAACGGCTTCTCGTACACCACCCGGGCACCGTCGGCGAGGTGGTGAGCACCCAGAGCCTCGGTGTAATCGACGAAGGTGCTCGGCGGCAGTGCGATGTAGTGCACCAGCTGGGCGTCGTCGCCGATGTCCTTCTTCACCTCGGCGACGAACTCGGTCAGCTTGCCGGGATCGTCGACGCTGAAACCGTTGCCCGCGAACCGGATTCGCTCGGAAAACGCCGACCAGTCGTCCTCGGACACGTTTTCGGCGAACTCGTCGAGCACGCCGCGGACGTGGTCCCGAAACTCGTCGTCGGACGAGTCCTTGCGGCCGTTGCCGATCAGCACCCACTTCTCGGGGAGCAGACCCTCGAGGTGGAGTTGATAGAACGACGGCAGGACCATTCGCTTCGCGAGGTCTCCGGTTGCGCCGAACAGGACGAATACAGTGGGTTGCGAGGACGCCATGACCTCCACTATGCACCGCCCGGTTCGGGAGTGCACAGCGCCGACGAGGGAGGGTGCACGATGAACAGATCACGGTTTCACGGGGAGATCTACGGGGTAGGTACGACGTCTGGTGTGCGGATCGTCGTCGGGCATTGGACGCGATCGCCGCTGGGCGAGTTCACCGACGTCATGATCCAATTCGCCGACGGCCGACGGCTACTCGTCGCGCCCAACGAGGACGTCCGGGAATTCGTCACCGCCACTTACACCTTCGACGCCACCGAGCTCGTACCGGTGACGTTCGCCGCCGAACCGGACAATTGGAGATCGGTGCAGGCCGGTGAACTGTCGGTGAGAATCCGCGTTGCCGGCCCCACCCTGCTCGGGCGCGCGTTGAGTCTCGTCCCCGACGCGGTGTCGACGGCACCGTGGTTCTGTGCGATCAGCGACCCCATCGCCCGAGTAGTACTGCGTGGGGTCCGCACCCGCGGCAGCGCCGGCAACGGTCGGCGCGAATACTACGGTGCGCGAGGGCAACACCGCGTCACCGACGTCGTCGCATCGTGGCAGGGCGAGGACCTCGGGACACTCACCCCGGTCACTCCCCCGGTGACCTTCGGATTCGGCAGTACCCCCGCCGCCCCGTCGGTCACCACGATCACGACGACGATCGACAGTTAGACGACCGCTGCACCCGAAGCCCGCAGTTCGTCCAGGGCCGCGGCCGAGGTCTCCGGAGCAACTCCCGCCACGAAATCGCCGAGAACGCGGACATTCAGCTTCTCGGCCACAGCGTCCTTCGCCGACGCCAGCACGCAGTAGTCCGTTGCCAGCCCGACGACGTCGATGTCGGTCACCTCGTTGGCCGCGAGTGTCTCGGCGAGGGATGTCCCGTCCTCGGTGACTCCCTCGAACGCCGAATAGGACGGCTTACCCTGCCCCTTGTAGACGTGGACGTCCACGGAACCGGTCGCGTACTCGGGGTGGTACTCGGCTCCGGCCGTCCCCGCGACGCAGTGCACCGGCCACGTGCTCACGAAATCGGGGGCGGCGTCGGTGGCGAAGTGTCCGCCGTTGTCGCCCTCCGCGTCATGCCAATCGCGTGAGGACACCACGAGGTCGTAGTCGTCGCCGTGGCGCGCGAGGTATTCGCTGATCTTGCGCGCGACCTCGGCGCCGCCGGTCACCGCCAGGGCACCGCCCTCGGTGAAATCGTTCTGCACATCCACTATCAACAGAGCACGAGTCATGGATCCCAGTATCCTCGACGGGTGCGCGTCTCGTCTCTGGTCACCTACCCCGTCAAGGGATGCGCTGGTGTCGTGCTGGATTCGGTCTCCGTCGATGCCACCGGTCTCGAGCACGATCGGGCGTTCATGATCGTCGACGACGACGGCGCTTTTCGCAGTCAACGCAGCGACCCCGTCCTCGCGGTCGTCCGGTGCTCGGTGACGGACGGGCTGTTGACTCTCGAGCACCCCCCGTCGGGTTCGACGACCGTATCCGTCGATCGGGACTCCGCAGCCCGTGACATCACGATGTTTCGCGCACCGCTGCGCGGTATCGATCAGGGCGACGAGGTCGCGGCCTGGCTCACCGAGGTGATCGGAGAACCGTCGAGGCTGGTCGCCGCTCCGCGCGACCGCGGCCGAGTCACCGATGGAATTTCGCCCGGCTCAGCACAATTCGCCGACAGCGCTGCCGTGCACATCCTCTCGACCGCCACGCTGGCCGGGCTGAACGCCCGCCTCGACGCACCGCTGCCGATGGACCGGTTTCGTCCCAACATCGTCGTCGACGGCTGGGAAGATCCGCATCGCGAAGACGAGGTCCGGGACGTTGCGATCGGGTCCACTCGACTCGCGTACAGCAAGCTGGCCATCCGGTGTCCCGTCACCACGGTCGAGCAGACCACCGGCGAGCGGGGCGGCCCCGAACCCCTGCGCACGCTGGCCACCTACCGCCGCGCCCAGCAGAAGGGCGTGGCGTTCGGAGCGAAATTTTCGGTGCTGCAGCACGGCACCGTGTCGGTCGGAGACGAACTACACGTCGAAACCTGGGGCGCGTCGGAGCTGTAGCTCGAACGGCATGTGACTACTGACGTGACCGCCCACTATTGGCGTCAGCACACGGTTCTCCGCTTACGCGAACGAATCGTGGACCGTCACGTCAGTGGCTCCGGTTGCAAGGAGCGCGGCCAGTTGAATCCGCGCCTGTCCTGCTCGTAGTTCGCGGGAGAACACCGCACCCGCATCGACCAGATCGTGCCCACCCCCTCCGCCGCCGTACGTCGTCGACGTCTCGCCGAACGGCACCCGCGTCGTGACGACGACGCGCACCCCGGCCTCCACCGCCTGCTCGACTGCGCTCACGACGTCGCTGTTGGTGTTCCCCGAGCCCAACGCCTCGAGCACGATGCCCGACGCCCCCGCCCGGAGGCACGCCTCGATCTGAACACCGTCGGCACCGGGATACAGGGCGACAGTGTCCACTCGAGTTCCGGCGACGGGCGTCCACTGCAGGGGTGTCGGCCGAGGCAGCGCCGCCGACCGAAATGCATCGAGCGCGGAGGTGTGCTTCTTGATCGCACCCCGCGCCGGAAGCAACCGTCCACCGAACGCGATCGACACACCACCCTCGGACTGCGCTGCCGCCACCGCCGCGGCGATGTTGCCGGGTCCGTCCGGATCGGGGTGATCGGCCGTGCGCTGGGCACCGGTGAACACCACCGGACTTTCGTCGTCGTGGAAGAGATCGACGTACAGCGCGGACTCCTCCATGGTGTCGGTGCCGTGCAGCACCACCACTCCGATGCAGCCGTCCTCGGCGAGCGCGTCGACGACCGAAGTGCGGATGGCGTCGAGGTCGGCGAAGTCCAGCGCAGAGCTGTCCTTCGTCATCACCTCACGCACCCGAACACCGTCGACATCGATTCCGAGACCGGCCACCGGACGGGACACCCCGTGCTCGTCGCGACTACTGGCAATCGTGCCACCGGTGGTCAACACCGAAACGAACTCAGTCATCACGGGCGGCCACCTCTCGAATTCGCTTGCGGCACAGAAACCATCCACCGATCAGCATGGGCGCGATGAGCAGGATCGACGCCACCGTCCAGGTACCGACCGGTTTGTCGAAGGCCATCAGCACGATTACACACGCCAGGAAGCCTAGCGTTGCGTATCCGGTGTAGGGCGCACCGAACAGCCGGAACGCGGGTCGACTGACTGCGCCTGTCTTGGACAGGGACCAGAATTTCAGCTGACACGCGACGATGACGGCCCAGGCGCTGATGATGCCGAGCGCGGCGAGGTTGAGCACGATCTCGAATGCCTGCGCCGGCACGACGGCGTTGAGCACGACGCCGAGCAACGTCACCACCGACGTGAGCGCGATGCCGCCGTACGGCACTCCCGACTTGTTCATCCTGGCAGCGAATTTCGGTGCCGAGCCGGCGACCGCCATCGAGTGCAGAATGCGTCCGGTGGAATAGAGGCCGGCGTTGAGGGACGACAGAGCCGCAGTGAGGACCACGAGGTTCATGATCGCGTCGGCGCCTTCGACGTCGATCGCTCCGAAGAACGTCACGAACGGACTCTCACCGGCCTGATAGGCGGTGTACGGCAGCAGTAATGAGAGCAGCAGGACCGACCCGACGTAGAACACGACGATGCGGACGATGACGGTGTTGATCGCCTTCGGAATGACCTTCTCGGGGTTCTGCGTCTCTCCGGCCGCGGTGCCCACCAACTCGATGGAGGCGTAAGCGAACACGACACCCTGAATGACGACGATCGCCGGCAACAGACCGTTCGGGATCAGGCCGCCGTTGTCGGTGAGCACACTCAGGCCCGGCTCCTGCCCGTCGATGGGCGTGCCGAAGATGACGTAGTAGGTGCCGATCAACAGAAATGTCACCAAGGCAACGACTTTGATGAGCGCGAACCAGAATTCGAGCTCACCGAACACCTTCACCGACACCAGGTTCAGCGCGAGAACGAGCAGCAGGCCGGCGAGCGCGAACACCCACTGGTCGATGTCGCCGAGCGGGGCCCAGTACTTCTTGAAGAAGTTCATGTACAACGCCACGGCCGTCACATCGACGACCGCCGTCATCGCCCAGTTCATCCAGTACAGCCACCCGGCCGCGAAAGCGACTTTCTCGCCGAAGAATTCGCGTGAGTACGAGACGAACGACCCCGAGGTGGGCCGGTGCATCACCAGTTCGCCCAGTGCTCGCAGGATCAGAAAAGCGAAGATCCGCAGAGCGCGTACACCAGAACCAACGCGGGCCCGGCATCGCGCAGTCGTCCACCGGCACCCATGAACAGGCCGGTGCCGATCGCGCCACCGATGGCGATCATCTGGATCTGTCTCGGAGCCAGCTCTTTCCGATATCCGAGGTCCTCTTCGCTGAAGGCCTTACGATTTTCGATGCTCATGTGCCGCTACCTCGTCGACGTCTCAGGAGCATCTGCATGCTCCACTGGGGCCACGCGCAGGTTGGCGAGGTGCTGGGGACTGAGGAGTCGATCGAGCTCGTCGCGAGCCAACAGGCCCTTCTCGAGTACGAGGTCGACAACGTTGCGGCCGCTGACCAGTGCTTCCTGCGCAATCGCAGTGGATTCCACGTATCCGAGATACGGGCTCAGCGCGGTGATCAGGCCGATGGAGTTCTCGACGCGCTCACGCAGCAGATCGACGTTCGCGGTGATGCCGTCGACGCACCGATGCGCGACGGTGCGGCATGCCGCACTCAGATGCGCCATACCGTCGGACAGGGATTTGACGATGATCGGCTCGAAGGCGTTGAGCTGTAGCTGCCCTGCCTCGGCCGCCATCGTGATGGTCACGTCGTGGCCGATCACCTCGTAGGCAACCTGATTGAGAACCTCGGGAATGACGGGGTTGACCTTCCCGGGCATGATCGACGAACCCGCCTGCATCGGAGGCAGATTGATCTCGTTCAAGCCGGCCCGCGGCCCGGACGACAGCAGCCGGAGGTCGTTGCAGATCTTCGACAGCTTCACCGCCACGCGCTTGAGTACACCGGACAGATGCACGAACTGACCGACGTCCTGCGTTGCCTCGATCAAGTCCGTCGCAGTGACCAGCGGCAGACCGGTGATGGTCCGCAGATGCGCGACGGCCGATTCGGTGTATCCCGCAGGAGCATTGAGCCCGGTGCCGATCGCGGTGGCCCCGAGGTTGATCTCGTGCACCAGCAGCGCTGCTTCCTCGAGCCGCGAGCAGTCTTCGTCGATCATGATCGCGTAGGTGCCGAACTCCTGACCGAGGGTCATCGGCACCGCGTCCTGCAGCTGGGTGCGCCCCATCTTGACCACGGTTGCGAATTCGGTTGCTTTGCGGCAGAACGCGTCTCGCAACACCTTCATCGAGGCGATGAGTTCGTGCACCGCGAAGATGGTCGCGATGTTCACCGACGTCGGGTACACGTCGTTGGTGGACTGCGAGGCGTTCACGTGCTCGTTGGGGTGCAGCATGCTGTACTCGCCGTGCGAGTGTCCGAGAATTTCGAGGGCACGGTTCGCGATGACCTCGTTGGCGTTCATGTTGGTCGAGGTGCCCGCGCCGCCCTGAATGACGTCGACGACGAACTCCTCGTGCCATCGGCCGTCGAGAATTTCCTGGCAGGCCGTGCGGATCGCTTCCCCGCGGGTGGCGTCGAGAATTCCGAGATCCTGGTTGGCCGACGCGGCCGCCCACTTCACCGCGGCGAGTCCGCGAACGAGGTGCGCGTTGGTGGAGATCGGACGCCCGGTGATGGGGAAGTTCTCGAGAGCGCGCAGGGTGTGGATCCCCCAATACACAGTCGACGGGATGTCGCGTTCTCCGAGAAGATCCTTCTCGATGCGGGTATCGGCCACGGGTTGTGCTCCTTCTAGGGTGTCCAGCTGTCCGGCTGTCTGACAGGTTGAGTGTGGCGCAGAACACCCCTTCGGTCAACCCCGAGCTAGGATTGCATCATGAACCTGTCGGACAGCTGGGCAGTCAGTGCGCCCACCAATGCCCGCATGAGCGCTGCCGAGGCGGTGTTCGCCGACCTGCGCGCAGCGATCGCGTCGGGTGATCTGCCCGTCGGGCAGAAGTTGCCGTCCGAGGCCGCGCTGGCCACCCGACACGGCGTCAGTCGCTCCGTCATCCGTGAGGCGCTCAGATCGTGCACCGCCCTGGGCCTGACCGAAACCAAGACCGGACGAGGCACTTTCGTCATCGCCGATCGGGTCACGGGCGATCTGGACATCGGTAACTACGCAGCGCGTGAGCTGATGGAGGCCAGGCCGCACGTCGAGATTCCCGCCGCCGGCTGGGCAGCCGAACGGCACACCGAGGAGGACCTGCAGATCCTGCTCGGATTGACCGAGGAGATGCGCGAGGAGGACGACCAGCAGAGCTGGGTGACGCTCGACGGTCAGTTCCACACCGCCATCGCCCGGGCAAGCAAGAACCGCGTCTTCGAGGCCATCATCGTCGATATCCGCGGCGCATTGACCAGGCAATCCGAAACCCTCAACCTCGTCGCGCATCGCCAACAGCAATCCAACATCGAGCACGACGCCATCGTCGAGGGAATCCGTTCGGGTAGTTATTCGGCTGCTGCTCAGGCCATGACCGATCACCTCAGCGCTGTCCGTGGAGCTGTGGAGTCGCTCGCCGATCGGCCCAGCTGACCGTACGACTAAGCTGCGGGCCGTGACGAAGGTATTGAACTCCCTCCCGGTCGGTGAACGAATCGGCATTGCATTCTCCGGCGGCCTCGACACCTCGGTGGCGGTCGCGTGGATGCGCGAGCACGGCGCGATTCCGTATGCCTACACCGCCGACATCGGCCAGTACGACGAGCCGGATCTGTCCGATGTACCCGAGCGCGGCCTGGCCTACGGGGCCGAGCAGGCGCGGCTCATCGACTGCCGTGAGCCTCTCGTCGAGGAGGGCCTGGCTGCGCTGACCTGCGGTGCGTTCCACATCCGCTCGTCGCTGCAGACGTACTTCAACACCACTCCGCTCGGCCGCGCAGTCACCGGCACGATGCTGGTGCGCGCCATGCAGGAAGACGGCGTCTCGATCTGGGGCGACGGATCCACCTACAAGGGCAACGACATCGAGCGGTTCTACCGCTACGGTCTGCTCGCCAACCCGGAGCTGCGGATCTACAAGCCGTGGCTGGACGAAGCGTTCGTCGCCGAGCTCGGCGGTCGGCACGAGATGTCGCAGTGGCTCACCCAGCGCACCCTCCCCTACCGTGACTCGGCCGAGAAGGCCTACTCCACCGACGCCAACATCTGGGGTGCCACCCACGAGGCGAAGAAGCTCGAATACCTCGACACGTCCCTCGAGATCGTCAGCCCCATCATGGGCGTGCGGTTCTGGGACCCCGAGGTGGAGATCGCGCCCGAGGAGGTCACCGTCGAGTTCGAGCGCGGCCGCCCGGTGCGGATCAACGGCAAGAGCTTCGACAGCCCCGTCGACCTCGTCATGGAAGCCAACGCCATCGGTGGACGCCACGGCCTCGGCATGAGCGATCAGATCGAGAACCGCATCATCGAAGCCAAGAGCCGCGGCATCTACGAGGCCCCCGGAATGGCGTTGCTGCACATCACGTACGAGCGCCTCGTCAACGCCATCCACAACGAGGACACCGTCGCCTCGTACCACAACGAGGGCCGTCGACTCGGGCGTCTGCTGTACGAGGGACGCTGGTTCGATCCGCAGGCACTGATGCTGCGCGAAGGCCTGCAGCGCTGGGTCGGCAACGTCGTCAGCGGCAGCGTGACACTGCGATTGCGCCGCGGTCAGGACTTCACGATCGTCGACACCCAGGGCAGCAACTTCAGCTACCACCCCGAGAAGCTGTCGATGGAACGCAGCCAGGGCCAGGCGTTCTTCCCCGGTGACCGCATCGGGCAGCTGACCATGCGCAACCTCGACATCGCCGATTCACGCAGCAAACTCGAGCAGTACGCCGCGCAGAATCAGCTCACCGCGTGGGGCGACCTGATCGGCGAACTGCCCGCAGGCGGAGCCGACGCCATCGCCGCGAGCAGCCCCGATAGTGCGGTGGATTCTTCGGCACTGGACCACGCCGCCATCGAGTCCGGCACTGACTAGAGCAGGCTGCCGAACTCGGTCGTTCCGCAGGCTCCACTCCTGCTGCCGAACTCGAAGTTATGGAAGCATTTTCGCTGATTTCCGTCCATAACTTCGAGTTCGGCTACTCCTCGGGTTCCGTCAGGCCCGCATGCTCGTCGCGCTCGGCCCATTCGAGTAGCTCGTCGATCGCGAACACCTCGTCGTCGATACCGGCATGCAGGTCGCCCAGCTCGGCGAATCTGGCCGGCACCGTGAAGATCGTGAACTCGCGTGGGTCGACGTCGGGCACCTCGTTCCACGAAATGGGTGTCGAGACAGTCGCTTCCGGGTTACCCCGCACCGAATAGGCGCTGGCGATGGTGTGATCACGGGCATTCTGGTTGTAGTCCACGAACAGTTTCGACGGGTCGCGGTCCTTGCGCCACCACGTCGTCGTCACGTCCTCGGGTGCGCGACGCTCCACTTCGCGCGCGAAAGCCAGTGCTGCCCTTCGCAAGTCCTTGAAGCCGTGGGCCGGGTCGATCCGAACGTAGATGTGCAGACCATGGCCACCCGACGTCTTGGGCCAGCCGACGGCACCGAGATCACTCAGCACGTCCTGCACCACCCCGGCCACGCGTCGGACTCGGTCGAAGGGGCAGTCGGGCATCGGGTCGAGGTCGATGCGCCACTCGTCGGGCATCTCCACGTCGGCGCGGCGGCTGTTCCACGGATGGAATTCGACGGTGGACATCTGCACTGCCCACGCCACGTGCGCCAACTCCGTCACGCACAGCTCGTCGGCGGTGCGGTTGTACCGGGGGAACGTCACCTTAACGGTCTCGAGCCACGGCGGCGCTCCGTTGGGCACGCGCTTCTGGTGCACCTTGTCGCCGGCGAGGCCCTTTGGAAAGCGGTGCATCATGCACGGGCGCTCCCGCAGCGCACGCACGATGCCGTCGCCCACGCTCAGGTAGTAGTTCACCAAATCCAGCTTGGTGGCTCCGCTCTCGGGGAAATACACCCGATCGGGATTGGAGATGCGAACGATGCGGTCACCGACGGGTAACTCGATCGAGGGTGAGCTACTGGCCATGAGAGCGAGGGTAAGCGATCAGCGCGGCGGCACGCTTGCTCTCGCACCAAAGCGGGTAGTACCCCGCAGCACCATCCCGACCACGGTCACATCGAACACAGGGAGCACCGTTGATCTTCATCACCGCCAAATTCAAGGTCAAGCCCGAGCACGCCGACAATTGGCCCGAGATCTCACGCGATTTCACCGAGGCCTGCCAGGCCGAAGAAGGATGCCTCTGGTACTTCTGGTCACGCACCCTCGACGACCCCACCGAGTACGTCCTGGTAGAAGCATTCAAGGACCCCGATGCCGGTGCCGCGCACGTGAACTCGGATCACTTCAAGCAAGCTCAGAAGGATCTCCCGCCGTACCTGCAGGAGACCCCGAAGATCATCAGCCAGGAGGTCGACGGCACCGACTGGAACGAGCTCGGCGAGCTCGCGGTCGACTAGTTCGTTCGTCTAGTCCCGTTCGCGATCCCGGACCACCTGGCCCAGCGTCATGACGGCGTCGGCGAACTGCCCCGGTAACTCCTGCGGCGGATTGTGGCCGCAATCGACCAGTCGAACATCGATCAGATCGGCGAAGTGCGCCGCGTGGTCCGGGCGGCCGTACAACGAGGCGACGGTGTCCTCGGTCGGATCGATCACGACCGTGGGCACCGTGATCGTCGGCTGCCGCGTCAAGAAATCCTGCGTCGACGCATAGGCAGCATCCCCGGCCTCGAGGCCGTATCGGTGTCGGTAGGAATGCACCGACACGTCCACGAAGTCGGGGTTGTCGAACGAGGGTGCGGTGGCCGCGAATTCGGAGTCCCCGAACCGCCACGTGGGCGACCAGTCTGTCCACAGGGTCTGCGCGATCTCCGCGCGATATGCCGCCAGCCCGGCTCGGCCCCGCTCGGAGTGCAAGTAGTACTGGTACCAGTACCGCTTCTCGAGGTGCGGCGGTACTGGTGTGGATACAGCCGCCTCGATGTCCTGGATCAGGTACCCGGACACGCTCACCAGGCCCGATACCAGCTCCGGCCACTGCGCGGCGACGACGCAGGCCGCTCGGCCACCCCAGTCGTAGCCGGCGACCATGGGCTTGTTCAACTCCAGAGCAAGGATCAACTCGCGCAGATCGTGGCCGATTGCGGCCTGTTCACCCGAGCGCATCGTGTTCGCGTCGACGAACCGGGTCGGTCCGAAACCGCGTAGGTACGGCACCACCACGTCGTAATTGGAGTCGGCGAGCAGCCTCGCGACGTCGTCGTAACTGCGCGGGTCGTACGGAAACCCATGCAGCAACACCACCGAGCGACCGGACGGATCACCGACGCGGTCGTAGGCCACATCCAGCACCCCTGCGCGAATCATCATGGATCCATGTTCGCACCACTGCGAATCGGGTGCAGCTGACCGCGCTGAGCGCGGTTCATTGCACCCGATTCGAATACGAAAAAGCCCGACCCCGCGGAGCGGAGTCGGGCTTCTTCAGTGCAACAAGGGACTCAGAAGTCCATGCCGCCCATGCCACCGGTCGGATCGCCCGCGGGCGCTCCGGCCTTCTCGGGCTTGTCGGCGACGACGGCCTCGGTGGTGAGGAACAGAGCCGCGATGGACGCTGCGTTCTGCAGTGCCGAGCGGGTGACCTTGACCGGGTCGTTGATGCCTGCAGCGAGCAGGTCCTCGTACTCATTGGTCGCGGCGTTGAGGCCGTGACCGGCGGGCAGGTTGGCAACCTTGTCCGCAACGACGCCGGGCTCGAGGCCTGCGTTGAATGCGATCTGCTTGAGCGGAGCGGACAGCGCGACGCGAACGATGTTCACGCCGGTTGCCTCGTCACCGTCGAGCTTGAGGTTGTCGAGTGCGGGCGCTGCCTGGAGCAGTGCCACGCCGCCACCGGCGACGATGCCTTCTTCGACGGCTGCCTTGGCGTTACGCACGGCATCTTCGATGCGGTGCTTGCGCTCCTTGAGCTCGACCTCGGTTGCCGCTCCGGCCTTGATGACTGCAACGCCACCGGCCAGCTTGGCCAGGCGCTCCTGCAGCTTCTCGCGGTCGTAGTCGGAATCGGAGTTCTCGATCTCGGCGCGGATCTGGTTGACGCGACCGGCGATGGCGTCGGAATCTCCCGAGCCCTCGACGATGGTGGTCTCGTCCTTGGTGATGACGACCTTGCGTGCCTGACCGAGCAGCTCGAGTCCGGCGGTCTCCAGGGAGAGGCCGACCTCTTCGCTGATGACCTCGCCGCCCGTGAGGATGGCGATGTCGGCGAGCTGCGCCTTGCGACGGTCACCGAATCCGGGAGCCTTGACGGCAACGGACTTGAAGGTGCCACGGATCTTGTTCACCACGAGGGTGGAGAGAGCTTCGCCCTCGACGTCCTCGGCGATGATGACGAGCGGCTTACCGGACTGGATGACCTTCTCCAGCAGCGGCAGCAGGTCCTTGACGGTGCTGATCTTGGAGCTGACGAGCAGGATGTACGCGTCTTCGAGGACGGCTTCCTGACGCTCTGCATCGGTGGCGAAGTACGCCGAGATGTAGCCCTTGTCGAAGCGCATGCCCTCGGTGAGCTCGAGCTGCAGGCCGAAGGTGTTGGACTCCTCGACCGTGATGACGCCTTCCTTGCCGACCTTGTCCATTGCCTCGGCGATGAGCTCGCCGATGGACGCGTCGCCTGCGGAGATGCCAGCGGTAGCAGCGATCTGCTCCTTGGTATCGATCTCCTTGGCGGACGACAGCAGCGACTCGGTGACGGCTGCAACAGCCTTCTCGATGCCGCGCTTGAGGCCGAGCGGGTTCGCGCCGGCTGCGACGTTGCGCAGGCCTTCACGGACGAGTGCCTGAGCGAGAACGGTAGCGGTGGTGGTGCCGTCGCCTGCGACGTCGTCGGTCTTCTTGGCGACCTCCTTGACGAGCTCGGCACCGATCTTCTCGTAGGGATCTTCGAGCTCGATCTCCTTGGCGATGGAAACACCATCGTTGGTGATCGTGGGAGCTCCCCACTTCTTTTCGAGTACGACGTTGCGACCCTTGGGGCCCAACGTCACCTTTACTGCGTCGGCGAGGGCATTGAGGCCTCGCTCGAGGCCACGGCGTGCCTCTTCGTCGAACGCGATGATCTTGGCCATTGCGAAGTGATCCTCCGGATTGGGGGTGACACATTGCTGGCCGAGCTCGGTGCCCGCGACGGACGACCAGGGGTGTCGTTGATTCCCCGGCCTCACCGTGTCCCGACCTGGCACTCACGTGTCGAGAGTGCCAACTGCATTTCTAGCACTCGCCCATGGCGAGTGCAAGGTCGTCCGCCGACGGCGCAACGCCCCGTTGCCCACCGGGGCACTTCGCGTTGCGTCGACAGATCACCGACGCACGGTTGCTATACAGCATCGGGCGGGTCTTGTGTTTCGCCACCTGGGCGGATGTCGTTTAGGGTGATGAGCGGTACTTGACCGATACAAGAGAACAAGAACGGCAAACCGATACTGGTCAGCCGATTATGGCGACTCGAGTTGTAAGGAAGTCAAGTTAGTGAAAGCAATAAAAGAAGCCTGGGGAGGCCTGCTCAAGCCGGTTTTCGTCCCCGCGTCGATCATCATCTTCGTGATGATCGCCTTCTCCGTGATCTACGCGAGCACGGCGGCAGATTCGTTCGACAGACTCAACAAGGCCATCACGTCCGGCGTCGGCTGGTGGTACATCCTCGCCGCCACCGGCTTCGTGCTGTTCGCCCTGTACTGCGGCCTCAGTCGAGTGGGCAACATTCGCCTCGGGCGTGACGACGAGAAGCCGGAATTCGGCGTTCTGTCGTGGTTCGCCATGCTGTTCAGCGCGGGCATGGGCATCGGCCTGGTGTTCTACGGTGTCGCCGAGCCACTCTCGCACTACGTCACGCCCCCCGAGGCGGGCGGCGTCGCCGGCAGCACCGACCCGGCTGCGCGCCAGGCCATGGAGCTGACGCTGTTCCACTGGGGTCTGCACGCGTGGGCCATCTACGTCGTCGTGGGCCTCGGCATGGCATACATGACCTACCGCAAGGGACGCCCGCTGACCGTCCGCTGGCTGCTCGAGCCACTGCTCGGCCGTAAGCGCATCGAAGGGCCTATCGGTCACGCCATCGACACCGTCGCGATCGTGGGCACCTTGTTCGGCGTTGCGACCTCGCTGGGATTCGGTGTTCAGCAGATCTCGGCCGGCCTCGAATTCCTCGGCTGGGTGGACACGTCCAACTGGTTCATCGTCGCGCTCATCGCGGTCATCACCGGTATCGCCACGTTCTCGGTCATCACCGGCGTCTCGAAGGGCCTCAAGTGGCTCTCCAACATCAACATGGGCCTCGCGGCTGCACTCGCCCTGTTCGTGTTGGTCCTGGGGCCGACACTGTTCCTGATGCAGTCCTGGGTACAGAACCTCGGCGGTTACGTCCAGGCTCTGCCCGAGCTCGCCCTGCGCACCTCCCCCTTCTCCGACGACGGCTGGGCCGGTGGCTGGACCATCTTCTACTGGGGTTGGTGGATGAGCTGGGCACCCTTCGTCGGTATGTTCATCGCCCGCATCTCCCGTGGGCGCACCATCCGTGAATTCGTGTTCGGCGTGCTGCTCGCTCCGACGATCGTCGGCTCGCTGTGGTTCACCATCTTCGGCGACACCGGCATCCTGCGTCAGCGCAACGACGGGGATCTGCTCGACGCCGACGGGGCCGTGAACAACAACACGAGCCTCTTCCAGGTGCTCGACGGCCTGCCCATCGCCGTCCTCACCAGCGTCATCGCCATCGCGGTCATCGTGTTCTTCTTCGTGACGTCGTCGGACTCGGGATCGCTCGTGATCGACATCCTCGCAACCGGTGGCGAGCTGGAGACCCCGAAGATCACTCGCGTCTACTGGGCCGTCCTCCAGGGCGTGGCTGCAGCAGTCCTGCTCCTCGTCGGTGGAACCAGTTCTCTGACGGCGTTGCAAACGATGTCGATAGCCACGGCAGTACCGTTCTCGATCGTGTTGGCGCTGGCGTGTGTGTCGATGCTCAAGGCGTTCCGGTACGACGTCGCGACCACCCCGCGCTACCTACGCGTGACCACGACGCCCGAGGTCGGGGAGGACGAGCCTGCTGCGTCCGCACCGCCGGCGCAACGCAAGCGAGTGAGCGCCGGAATATCGTCGACGTTCTCCGGACTGACACCGTCACGCGAGGGAGTGGCACCGGCACGCAGCGACGGCAGCGTCGTACTGGCGGTACACGAGGTACCCACCGAACAACTCGAAATCCATCCCGACACGGGCGCAGTCGAGTACTCCGGCGACAACGCGCCGGTCGACCCTCTGGGCGGCGAAGTATTCGACACCCAGGAGTTCGCAGACTCGGCCGAGGGACACAACCAGAACAACAGCCCCGGCTGATCCGACTCGCGATCACAGACCTCTGGCCCTCGCAACACTGTTGCGGGGGTCAGAGGTTTTTCGAAGCCCAATCGGTGAGCGCCTCGAGCGACGGCAGCAGCGCCTCTCCGGACGCCGTCAGACTGTATTCCACCGAGATGGGCGGCCCGTCCGTGACGGCGCGCGCCACCAGTCCCGCCTTGCCGAGTTCTCCGAGACGCTCGGACAGTACAGAGTCACTGATGCCACCGACCGCGCGTCGAAGGTCCGAGAATCCCATCGGCCCGTTCATCAGCGTCGCAAGAAGAATCCCGTTCCATCTCTTACCGAGGAAGCCGAACGCTTTGGTCAGCGCTCCGTCGCAGGCACGCGGATCGTGAGACTGCTCGTTGATGACCATGCTTCCACCCTACCGAGGTGCTACAGTCCGCCTTGCTACTTCTGATTTACTAGTGGCCCCAGAAATGAAAGCAGGGATCATGTTCATCGCAACCGTCGTCGTCTCGGTT
The DNA here is from genome assembly GCF_044542515.1 of Rhodococcus sp. NPDC078407. NCBI lineage: Bacteria > Bacillati > Actinomycetota > Actinomycetes > Mycobacteriales > Nocardiaceae > Rhodococcus > Rhodococcus sp. NPDC078407. Next base: position 62,626 of record NZ_JBITUQ010000018.1, read on the forward strand.
CTGCTCGCCGTCGCACTCACGTTCTCCGCGATCGGGAAGCTGACGAAGAATCCCTCCGTCATCCCGATGCTCGAGCAGGTCGGCGTTCCCGCCGACAAAATTCCCTGGCTCGCCTACGCGGAACTACTCGGAGCCGTCGGCCTGCTGGTGGGATTGGCCGTCTGGCCCATCGGCGTCGCAGCCGCCGTCGGCGTCATCCTCTACTTCGCCGGAGCCGTTGCCGCACACCTGCGCGCCAAGGACAAGGACTTCGCGCCCGCCGCCGGACTGGCCGTGTTCGCCGTCGTCGCGCTGGTCCTACGGGTGCTCAGCGCCTGACCAGTCGTAATCCATCTGGCCCGCGGTGACGAGAGCATGATCCGCTCCCGCCCACCGCGCGACCAGGTGGAGCGCCAGATCCAGGCCGGCACTGATACCGGCGGACGTGGCCAGATCGCCGTGGTCGATGTACCGAACGCCCTCGTGCACAACGAGTTCCGGCCACCTGTCGCGTAGCGACTCCAGATCCTCCCAGTGCGTGGTGACCGGACGCTCGTCGAGCAGTCCCGCCGCCGCGAGCACGAATGCACCCGTGCACACCGACGCGACCACCTCGGCACCGGGCCGAAGTCGCTGCAGCCACTGCAGAACCCGGCCGTCCGCCGAGACCGCGTCGACGACGCCGCCGGGAACCAGGACGAGGTCGTAGGGCCGCGGGTCGTCGATCGTGGTGTCGACGCCGATTCTCATTCCGCCACGCGCACGTACCGCTGCGTCGTCGATTCCGACGAGCGCCACCTCGAAAGGCATTGCGTTACCGGCACGTTCGGCGACTCGATTGGCGACCGAGAACACCTCGAACGGCCCACACGCGTCGAGCACCTCGACCTCGTCGAACAACAGAATCGCAATCTTCTTCATCCGACCTCAGCTGCTCGTCGTCGACACGATGACGGGCACCATCACCGCAGCCATCACCGCGGCGTTCACATCCGAGACGGCCTTGCGCACCGCGGTGCCGGCCCACTCCCCCTCGGCGATCTGCTTCGCCCGTTGTTTCAGAACCTTCTTGTCTGCATCCACGATGACCTTGTGCGTCAGGTCCACCGCCGAGATCAACGAGATCAACGCAGCCGTGTGGGGCGATGGCGTCGTACCGTCGACCAGCGCGCTGCGTAAGGAATCTCGCAACACCTTCTCGCGTGAGGTGTCCCGCGCAGGCCACGTCGTGGTCGGGAACAGCCCCCACACCTTGTCCTTCTCCTCGTGGACGAAGCCCTGAGCCACCAGTCGCGCAACCAGTTCTTTCGACAGATTCTTCTGCGACTTCTCGATCACCTTCTGCGGCTTCATCGGCCGTGACGCGGTTGCCACCAGATCGAACACCCGACGCAACAACGCATCGTCAGGAGCGGAGCCTGCGACGACGACATGATCCTTCTTGATCTGTTCATTGGGGCCGGTGACGCGCAGTGCACCGTTCATCGCGAGCTCCACCACCAGGGCACCTGCCAGCACGCGCGGCAACTTCGTACTGTCGGCCAGCGGTTTGCCCGAGTCGTCGTCGAGCAACAACAACAGCAGGTCCTCGGCAATCAAGGTCATGACGCGAGATTACCCAGTATGTACGGGTAATTGTGTGCCACCAGTTGCTCGAGAATCGCAGTGTCCACATCGGCAAGTGTGTTCACGTACAGGCAACCCGCTCCTCGCTTGTGCTTACCCAGTTGTTCGAGCAACGCGTCCGATTCCGGCGCGTACGTGGCGCCGTACACCGACAGACTCGACTTGCGCGGGGAGAACCCGACGACGAAATACTCTCCCCGACGACCGCTCCCTGTCGTGTAGCGATAGCTTCCGAAACCCACCATCGTCGGACCCCACATCACGGCCGATTGCCCGGTGACACGGGTCATCATCTCGGACAGTGCCAGGCCGTCCGCACGCCTGACCGGATGCTCGACGGCGGCCAGAAAGTCCTGGACCGATACGTCGGTGGGTCGGGTCAGGTTCTCGTTCAATTGATCAGACTCTGCCAGTCGGACGGCACTCGCTCCCGCGGGCCGGGAACCGTCTGATCGAGTGGATGGTGTTGCGGTGGAGCCAGTTCCGGCCCATCGTACATCTGCTCGTCGGCGTAGTTGTAGAACCATTCCTCGCCGGGCTCGTAGCTGCGCACGAACTGATGCCGAGTGGACTCGGCGTGCTTGCTGGCATGCTGCGACGGCGAGGAATCACAACACCCGATATGGCCGCACTGCGCACAGCGGCGCAGGTGCACCCACCAGCCTTCCGTTTCCGTGCACTCCACACAACCCGGGCCGGACGGCGGAACTTTCGGGTCGATGCCTTCGATGGTCATGATGCCTCCTCGATCGACGGGTTGACGGGTAGCCGCACGATGAAACGTGTATCCCCCGGTTCGGACACCACGCGCAGATCACCCTGGTGCTTGTTCACCACGATTCGCCACGAGATGTCGAGGCCGAGGCCGGTACCCTCGCCGACGGCCTTGGTGGTGAAGAACGGCTCGAAGATTCTGGACCGAATCTCCTGTGGCACACCGGGTCCGGTATCGCCGATCTCGATCTGAACCTGATCCTCGTCCAACGACGTCCGCACCGTCAGAACTCCTGAGCCCTCCATCGCCTGCACGGCATTGTCGATCAGGTTCGTCCAGACCTGGTTGAGTTCGGCAGCGTAGGCGGGAATGGGCGGTAGAGCCGGGTCGTACTCCTTGACCACCCGAACATCGTCACCGATCTTGCGGCCCAACATGATCAGGGTGCTGTCGAGCAATTCCCGGATGTCCACTGTCTGGTACGGCGCGCGGTCCATCTGCGAATACTGTTTCGCGGCACCGACCAGTGTGGATATCCGCGTGGTCGAATCCGTGATCTCGTTCATCAACAACTCGGTTTCGACGGTGTAGTTGAGCCACCGAACGGCACCCTCGAGCATCGTCGGATCGTCCACGGTCGCCGAAACCTTGTCGAGCCACGATACGTCGAGACCGGCCGAAACGAACGTCGGAGCCAGATCCCAACCGTCACCGATACCTTTGTCCTCGAACCACTCTCCGAGTTCGTCCTCGCGGTCCGACGCTTCCATCGCGGTCAGCTTCGGGGCCTTGGCCACGAGCTCGACGGCCTCGTTCTGCAGTCCGACCAGATGCGCCATGCTGCCGCGATCGAGAGTGCCGCCGGCGATCATCGCCAACTTCTGCCGCATGTGCGCCACCCGGTTACGCAACGCCGACGTCGCCCGCACCGCAGCGGCTGCCGGATTGTTCAGCTCGTGCGTCAAGCCCGCCGACAGAGAACCCAACGCCAACAGCCGCTCTCGCTGCTCCACTATCTGCTTGGTGTTCTGATTGCCGAAGAACAATCCCTCGAGCAGATGCAGGGCCATCGGGAACCACTCGCGCACGATCGAGGCGAAGCAGTCGGCATCGAGGACGAAGAACCGGGACTGCGCGGTCACCCGCATCGAACCCTGATAGGTCTGCGGTACTCGATCGCCCAGATACGCCTGCCACGCACCGGCATACACCCCGCGCTGCGAGGTGCGATTGACCACCAGGTCCTCCCCGCCCGACAGCTTCGAGAGCACCACCGAGCCCTCGATCAACACGTAGAAGCACGTGGCTGGGTCGCCCTCCGCGTACACCGGCCCCGGCTCGATGGTCTCGATGCGCCCGTCCCGACACAGCTCCGCCAACTGCGCGTCGGTGAGGTGCTCGAACAGAAACAGCGTCCTCAACTCGTCCGGATCACACGCAGGTCCACTCACGGGTTCGCCAGATATCTGTGCACCAACATCACGGCCATTGCTCCCTCTCCCACTGCCGACGCGACGCGTTTGGCCAAATCGGATCGAACGTCGCCGGCTGCGAACACCCCGGGCACACTCGTCTCGAGGTGATGCGGGAGGCGAGCGGGCGTCCACCCCGCCGGTCCGCGTCCGTCGACGAGGAGATCAGGCCCGGTGACCACGAATCCATGATCGTCTCGAACGAGCACCCCGTCGAGCCACTCGGTACGCGGTGCCGCTCCGATGAACAGAAACAGATACTGCGCGTCGACGGTCGTCGTCTCCTCGGTTGCCCTGTTGCGCAGCATGATCGACTCCAGGTGGCCGTCTCCCGACACGCCCGCGACCTCGGTGCACGGCAGAACGCTGATCTTCGGGTTCTCCTCGATCTGCTTGATCAGGTAGTACGACATCGATGCCTCGAGCGAGGTGGCACGAATCAAGATGGTGACCGACTTTGCCCCGCGCGCGAGGTACACCGCCGCCTGACCGGCCGAGTTCGCGCCGCCGACGATGTAGACGTCCTGCTCGGCGCATCGCGCCGCCTCGGTCATCGCCGATCCGTAGAACACGCCTCGTCCGGTGAAGTCGTCGATCCCGGGTGCGTCCAGCCGTCGATAGGCGACGCCGGTGGACAGAATGATCGTCTGCGCACTGATGCTGCGGCCGTCGGCGAACCGTACGGTTCTCGCGGCACCGTTGGTTTCCAGCCCGACGACATCCTGGGTGGTGACCACCTCGGCACCGAACTTGAGCGCCTGCCGCCGGGCTCGCTCGGCAAGCTGCGCGCCCGACACCCCGTCGGGAAACCCCAGATAGTTCTCGATGCGTGAGCTCTGGCCGGCCTGGCCGCCGGTGGCGGTCCGTTCGATCAGAGTCGTCCGCAAGCCCTCCGACGCACCGTAGAGCGCCGCTCCGAGACCCGCCGGTCCGCCGCCGATGACCACCAGGTCGTAGAACTCCTCGGACGGAAGAACCGTCAGACCCAGCCGGTTACCGAGTTCGGCATCGGACGGTTCGATCAGAGCGTCGCCCTCTGTGGTGATGACGACCGGGAGTCGATCGTCGGCCACGCCGGCCGCGGCCAGCAACCGGGCACCCTCGGACTCGTCGGACATGTACCAGCGGTAGGGCAACTGATTGCGCGCGAGGAACTCGCGAATCTCGGACGATCGCGCAGACCATCGGTGGCCGACGATCTTGGTGTCCTCGACAGCTCGGTGGTCGTACGCACACCAGGCCTCGAGTTGAGCGTCGAGCACGGGGTAGAGCTTTTCCTCGGGTGGATCCCACGGCTTGAGGAGGTAGTAGTCCAAATCGATGACGTTGATCGCGTCGATCGCTGCGTCGGTGTCTGCGTATGCGGTGAGCAGAATGCGACGGGCCGTCGGGAAGAGGTCCATCGCTTGTTCGAAGAATTCCATGCCACTCATCTGGGGCATGCGATAGTCGACCAACAGAACGGCCACCGGGGTTCCGCGCAGCGTCAGTTCCTTCAAGGCGTCGAGAGCTCCGGCACCGGACTCGGCCCGCACGATGCGGTACTGCTCCCCGTAGCGACGACGCAGATCGCGCGCCACCGACCTCGATACTCCGGGATCGTCGTCGACGCTGAGAATGACCGGTTTCATGATCCTCCAGGGCTGATGCTCACCAACCTGATGAGCATGCCACCGGCGCGCTCCGAATGGGAGGCGAGCGGGCCTGGGAACCGTCGGTCAGATTCGGCCGCTCCGGATGAGATCGATCTCCTGTGGGGTCAGCAGTCGTTCGAGCTTCTCGGCCGGCCAGGTGCGCGGGCTGCCGCTCATCCGGGCGGTCTTCAACAGGGGTAGATCACTGCTGGTACGACGCATTATCGACTGTAATTTCACGGTGGATCACTCCGAACAATTTCTTCGTTGGTCCCGACACTCCGCTTGCTACATCGATCAGTGTCCGCCCGGTGTTAACGCCTCGGCGGGATCTCGTGCGGCGTTTCGCGGCGCAAGACAGTTTCTCGCTGCTCTACTGGGGGTAAACAGCTGGCCAAATCAACTGATCGGGGAACGTAGTGAATACGTCGGGAAATTCTGTGGCCAACTCGGTACAGGACAACACAGCATTCGAGTACGCAGCTCGGGGCGGCCACTTCATCAGCGGAGTGCTGCACATCTTGATCGGCTACATCGCCGTCAGGTTGGCGTTCGGAGGTGGAGGCAACGCCGACCAGTCCGGCGCGCTCGCCGAGCTGGCCGAACAGCCCGGCGGAAAAATCGCCCTCTGGGTTGCTGTCGTCGCCTTCGTAGCGCTGGCACTGTGGCGCATCGTCGAAGCGATCGTCGGCAAGAAGTCCGACGCCGACGCCGGCAGTGCGCTCGATCGTGCCAAGGCGGCGGCACTGGCCGTCGTCTACATCGCGTTCGCGTTCTCGACTTACGGTTTCGCCACCGGATCAGGTGAATCCAGTGGCCAGCAGAACGCCGGCTACTCGGCCCGGTTGATGGAATCCGGTGGCGGCAAGCTCGTCCTGATCGTCGTGGCACTCGTCGTCATCGGCGTCGGCGGCTACCACGTCTACAAGGGTGTGTCGAAGAGTTTCCTCGACGATCTCCAAGGACACCAGAGCGGAACTGTCGTCAAACTGGGCATCGCCGGCTACGCCGCCAAGGGCACGGCACTGGTCGGAGCCGGCATCCTCGTCGTGGTGGCAGTCGTCCAGTCCGATCCCTCCAAGGCCACCGGCATCGACGGCGCGGTCAAGACCCTGGGCGCACAGCCGTATGGACAGGTTCTGCTGATCCTCGCCGGGGTGGGAATCGCGCTCTACGGTCTGTATGCCTTCGTACTGGCTCGCCGCGCCCGCATGTGAGCAGGAGGGGAGCTCGCTTCGCTCGCATGTGAGTAAAAGTTCGTAGTGGGCTACGAGGTTTCACGCACATGGTGGCCGCGCGTGGTGACGGCCACATAAGATGCACGCGATTGAGTGTGACAGTCAGTTGCATTTACCTCACGACCATGGAGGCCCACGTTGAGTAAGACTCTCGAAGCCACGATCGACATCGCCGCGACCCCCGAAACCGTCTGGTCCATCGTCTCCGACCTGCAGCGAATGGGCGAGTGGAGCCCGCAGTGCAAGAAGATGAAGGTCTTCGGCGGCCCGGTCGGCAAGGGCACCAAGACGCTCAACGTCAACCGCAAGGGTCTGCTCGTCTGGCCGACCTCTTCCAAAGTCGTCACGTTCGAGCCCAACCGGGAACTCGCCTTCCGCATCGTCGAGAACAAGACGATCTGGTCCTACACCCTGACGCCCTCGGCCACCGGGACGACGGTCGTGGAGAAGCGTCGAGCACCCAGCGGCACGTCGGCCCTGTCGTCGCTGTTGGTCAAGCGTGTCCTCGGGGGTACCGACGAGTTCGACGTCGAGCTCGTCGAGGGCATGAACGCCACCCTGCGGAGAATCAAGACCGAGAGCGAGAAGCTGGGAAAAGAATAAACTTTCTCAGGAAGGTTTCAGGTTTGTTCTCTCGGGCATCCGGCGTTTCGACAAGCAAACGATACGAACGGAAAGTGGGGGCAACACATGTTGGGTCTCGGAATCATCGGCTGGATCATCATCGGTGGACTCGCAGGTTGGATCGGTAGCAAGATCATGAAGACCGATGCGCAGATGGGCATCATCTTGAACATCGTCGTCGGCATCATCGGTGGCCTCATCGGTGGATACCTGCTCAAGGTCTTCGGCGTCGACGTCGAGGGTGGCGGCCTGATCTTCAGCTTCATCACCTGCATCGCCGGTGCGTGCATCCTGCTGTTCCTGGTCAAGCTCGTGACAGGTCGCAGCAGCCGCGTCTGATCGACTCGCAGCTCCCGACTGCCGGGGCACCTCACGTACGCTGTGAGGGCCTCGGCAGTCGTGCGTCTGCCCCTCGATCGCAGCACCACGACCTGCCGACACCAGTCCTACGAAAAGTTAGAGGAGACCGTGGCACGCCGTCCCGCCCCGATTGGTCAACCGCCCCGCACGGGAGTGGCTCACATAGTCGACCTGGTCCGTGAAACGGTTCCACCCCTCCACCCCGCCGGGCTGCCGTTCGTCGGTGGTCCGCTCGCCGTCGCAGTTCTCGGCCGCCGGTCCAAGTGGGTCCGCAACGCCGGCCTCGTTGCCGCCGGAGCATGCGCCACCTTCTTCCGGCACCCGTCCCGAGTGCCGCCGAACCGCCCGGGCGTCGTCGTCGCTCCGGCCGACGGCCTGGTCACACTCGTCGATACTGCCGTCCCCCCGGCCGAGCTCGACCTCGGCTCCCAGCCGGTTCCGCGCGTGAGCATCTTCCTGTCGGTTCTCGACGTGCACGTCCAGCGGGTTCCCGTCGGCGGTCGCGTCCTGGAAGTGGTGCACCGCCGCGGCCAGTTCAAGTCCGCGGACCTCGCCGAAGCCAGCGAGGTGAACGAGCGCAACAGCATGCACATCAGGACCGAATCCGGGCAGGACGTCGCCGTCGTGCAGATCGCCGGCCTCATTGCGCGACGCATCGTCAACAACGCCAAGGTCGGCGACACACTGTCGATCGGCGACACGTACGGACTGATCCGATTCGGCTCACGCGTCGACACCTACTTCCCTTCGGGCACCACGCTCCTGGTGGAACGCGGCCAACGTGCGGTCGGTGCCGAGACGGTCCTCGCCGAGCTGTCACAGTAGAAACCGAGATGATCACCAGACGCGCGAAGCCGCCTGCCGCCATCCGTCTGCTCCCGTCGGTGGTCACGATCCTCGCGCTGTGCGCGGGCTTGTCCGCCGTGAAGTTCGCCCTCGACGGGGAACTGGGAACCGCACTCGCAATGATCGGCGCCGCCGCAATTCTCGACGCGTTGGACGGACGCATCGCGCGATTGCTCGACGCCACCAGCAAGATCGGTGCCGAACTGGACTCGCTGTCCGATGCCATCTCGTTCGGCGTCGCCCCCGCACTGGTGCTGTACGTGACGTTGCTCGAGGGCAGCAGCGGCGGCTGGATCGTCGCCCTGGTCTACGCGGTCAGCATCGTGCTCCGGCTCGCTCGTTTCAACACGTTGCTCGACGAGGACGACACCCCGGCGTACGCGCGGGAGTACTTCACCGGAGTTCCGGCCCCCGCCGGTGCCCTCATCGCGCTGGCTCCGATCGCAGGTTTCCAGGAGTTCGGCGACGGCTGGTGGGCATCGTTCTACGTCGTCGCCGGCTGGTCGATCCTCACGGCGGCTCTGATCGTCAGTCGTATCCCCACGTTGGCGCTCAAGACCGTCTCGGTGCCGCCGCGACTGGCCGCGATTCTGCTGGTCATGGTGGCCTTGCTCGCCGCCGCACTGATCACGTTCCCACTGATCCTGTTGATGGGCTTGGTGCTGGCCTACCTGGTGCACATTCCGTTCGCGGTGCGCTCGCAGCGCTGGACTGCGGCGCGCCCGTACACCTGGGACGCCAAGCCGGCCGAGCGCCGCGCGGAACGACGTGCCATCCGGCGCGCTCCAGGTAATGCACGCCGCTCGCAGGCTCGCTTGGGGCTGCGCCGCCCACGCAGCTGACCACCCCGTTAGGTTGGAGCGGTGACCGCCTCCCGAACCTCCGAGCTCGTTCTGACCGCACGCCTGAACACCTCGGCTGCCGATGCCCGACGCGGCGTCGTGCGGCTGCATCCGGAGGTACTCGCCGCCCTCGGCCTGCGAGAGTGGGATGCGTTGTCTCTCGTCGGTTCTCGCCGCACTGCTGCCGTCGTTGCGGCGGCTCCCGAGGGTTCACCGCAGGGCACCGCACTGCTGGACGACGTCACCCTCTCCAATGCCGGTTTGCGTGAGAACGCCTCTGTCGCAGTCGCCCCGGTCACGGTCTACGGAGCCAAGACCGTCGCGGTGACCGGCTCCGCGCTCGCCACCGGTTCCATCTCCGACGCCACCCTGCGGCAAGCGTTGCTCGGAAAGGTGCTGACGGTGGGCGACACGGTGTCGCTGCTGCCCCGCGATCTGGGCCCCGGCACATCGTCGAGTTCGGCCACACAAGCCCTGTCGAGGACGTTCGGGGTTGCCTGGACCACCGAACTGTTGACGGTCTCGGCCGTCGACCCGTCGGGTGGGCCGGTGAGTGTGCAGCCGAACTCGGCAGTGAGCTGGGGTACCGGCACCGTCACGGCCGCCGCCGCGACACAGTCGACGTCGATGCGCCCACCCGAGACTGCTCCCCCACGAGTGAGCGCTGCCGATCTGGTGGGCGTGAGCGTGCAGTCCGCGAAGCTCACCGAGTGGCTGCGGCTGGCGTTGGACGAATCGGAACTGCTGGCCACTCTGGGTGCGTCGCCGCATCTGGGGGTGCTGGTCACCGGACCGGGCGGGGTGGGCAAAACCACGCTGGCTCGCGCGGTGATCGGCGAGCGCGCCTGCGTCGTGCTGGACGGCCCGTCGATCGGCGCGCTGGAAGCGTCGGCTCGGGTCGAGAAGGTCACTGCCGCGGTTGACGAACTCGCCGGCTCCGGCGTCCTGCTGATCACCGATGTCGATGCACTGTTGCCGTCCGATCCCGAACCCGCGTCGACGTTCGTGCTCGACGTGCTGCGCCGGGCCGTCGACACACCCGGTCTCGCACTGATCGCCACGACAGCTCATCCCGAGGCGACCGACTCGCGCCTGCGCGGTCAGGACCTGTGCGACCGCGAGCTCACCCTCACCCTGCCCGACGCCACCGGCCGCAAGGGATTGCTCGAGCACCTGCTGAAGAAGGTTCCCCAGGCCGATGTCGATCTCGTCGAGATAGCGTCACGAACACCAGGTTTCGTGGTCGCAGATCTCGCTGCACTGACGCGGGAGGCGGCGTTGCGTGCGGCGGCCCGCGCGTCGGAGAACTCGGCCGCAGCCTCACTGACCCAGGACGATCTCGTGGGCGCTCTGCAGGTGATCCGTCCGCTGTCGCGTTCGGGTAGCGAGGAACTCGCCATCGGCAGTCTGTCACTCGAGGACGTCGGCGACATGGTCGAGACCAAGCAGGCACTCACCGAGGCAGTGCTGTGGCCGCTACGACATCCGGACTCGTTCGCGCGCTTGGGAATCGAGCCGCCGCGCGGGGTTCTGCTGTACGGCCCACCGGGATGCGGCAAGACATTTCTGGTGCGAGCGCTGGCCAGCTCCGGTCAACTCAGCGTGCATTCGGTCAAGGGCGCGGAGTTGATGGACAAGTGGGTCGGTTCCTCGGAAAAGGCTGTGCGAGAGCTCTTTCAGCGTGCCCGTGACTCAGCGCCGTCACTGATCTTCCTCGACGAGGTCGATGCACTCGTACCCCGGCGCGGGCAGAGCTCCGATTCGGGCGTCGGCGATCGGGTGGTCGCAGCGCTGCTGACCGAGCTCGACGGTGTCGAGCCGCTGCGCGACGTGGTGGTTCTCGGTGCGACGAATCGTCCGGATCTGATCGACCCCGCTCTACTGCGGCCCGGCCGACTCGAACGTCTGGTGTTCGTTCCGCCGCCGGACGCCGATGCCCGAGTGGACATTCTGAAGGCGTCGGGCAGATCCATACCGCTGGCCGAGGACGTAGATCTGGAATCACTCGCCCGCGATCTCGACGGCTACTCTGCCGCCGATTGCGCGGCACTGCTGCGTGAGGCCGCGTTGACGGCGATGCGTCGGTCGATGGATGCCGCCGACGTCACCGCCGCCGATGTCGCCGCTGCTCGGGCGACGGTCAAGCCGTCACTCGATCCCGAGCAGGTGGCGCATCTGCGGGCTTACGGGTCGTGAGCGGAAACTCGTAGCAGGCTACGAAGTTTCACTCACATGCGGCGCAGCCGCTCTCACTTCCAGCGGCCGAGGATTTCCTCTGCGCGCTTGGCCAATTCCATCTGGAAGATCGGGCCGAAGCTGATGCGGCCGACTCCGAGCGATGCGAAGTGTGAAAGATCGCCTTCGGCGGGGTTGGCGATCGCGTTGATGGGCAGCGGAAGCTCGTCGGCGAGACGCTTGTAATCGGCGTCGTTGTGGAATCCGACGGGGTAGAGCGAGTCGGCTCCGGCTGCGGCGGCCAGCTTCAGGCGTGCGATGGCGCGGTCGACGCGGTCGTTCTCGTCACCGATCGCCTTGACGAACAGGTCGGTGCGGGCGTTGATGACCACGTGCACGTCGGTGGCGTCGGATGCCGCGCGCAGAGCTCCGACGAAGTCGGCGTGTTCCTGCGCTTCACGGAGTCGGCCGCCCTCGCTGTGCACGGTGTCCTCGATGTTGAGGCCGACGGCTCCGGCGGAGATCAGTCCGTCGATGAGGCGCTTGGGGTCCTCGCCGTAACCGGATTCGATGTCGACCGAAAGCGGTGCATCGACAGCTGCGGAGATCTGGGAAATGCGAGTGAGCAGTTCGTCGAAGGTGATGCCTTCGTTGTCCGGCTTGCCGATGGAATCCGAGACAGGGTGACTGCCGACGGTCAGCGCGGTGAATCCGGCCGACACGGCAAGGTTGGCAGACCAGGCGTCCCACACTGTCGGCAACACGACGGGATTGCCCGGCTGGTGCAGTTCGAGCAGGGTGGTGGCTTTCTGGGACAGGTTCGTCATGGAGGCTCCTTCGCGATGGCCGGCGGAGAACGTACGTTCTCTCACTCGACAACGTACTCGCTTCAGTCGATCAAATCGAGGGCCTTCATTCGGTCGAACACCATGAGCGACCCGGGGGCCACGTGTGGCATCGCCGCATACTCGTCGCGAGTGAAGTATCCGATCTCGGCAATCTCGCTGGTCGGCGTCGGTTCGCCCGCCAGATCGGCCAGAAAACAGGTGATCTCGAGCGGGGTACCGGCCGGATGCCCCCATGCCTGACACTCGAATACCCCGAGCAGTTCGACGTCGGTCACCGCCGCGTCGAGCTCTTCCCTGATCTCTCGGTGCAGCGCTTGCTCGGCAGTCTCACCGGGATCGATCTTGCCGCCGGCCATGTAGAAGACGGACTTACCGACCGATCGCGTCTGAATCATTCGACGGTCCCGAACGTAAGCCAATCCGGCTGTGCGAATGAGCCTCGGATCACTCACCGCCACGCTTCCTCCATCCGAGATCGACCGCTTTGTACCGCTGAGTCCGCCGCCGACCACGCAAAGTAGGATCGATACCGACAACTCGGGTTCCATCGTTCGGTGGCCGGTTCGTTATTTCTCAAAGCCATTGGTCGAATTTCACACAGATACCGAAACCCTACTCATCGCCGCCCTACGACCACCGCCTCGGCCTGGCCGATGCGACCGAGACGACGGAGTGATTTTTGCTCGCCATCCTTCTTGCGCACACTGCCGCTGCGCTGCTCGCGCCGCTTCTCGTCCGGTGGTGGGGTCGCAATGCCTTCTTCCCGCTCGCGCTCGTTCCTCTACTGAGCTTGATCTGGGTGTTCGGCAACTGGAACACCGAGCAGAAGTTGAGCATCGAATGGGTGCCCGGCCTGTCGATGAACATCGATATGCGCTTCGACTCTCTCGCGGCCATCATGTCGTTGCTGGTGCTGGGCATCGGTGCCTTGATTCTGCTGTACTGCGCCCGCTACTTCGAAGACGACGAGCCACGGCTCGGTCTGTTCGCCGCCGAGATGGTCGCCTTCGCCGGAGCCATGTTCGGTCTCATCACCAGCGACAACATGCTCGTTCTCTACATCTTCTGGGAAATCACGACGGTTCTCTCGTTCCTGCTCGTCGGCCATTACGCCGAACGGGCGTCGAGCCGACGCGCCGCCACCCAGGCCCTGCTGGTCACCACCGCGGGCGGACTGGCGATGCTGGTCGGCATCATCATCCTCGGCCAGGTGGCCGGCACCTACAACCTCTCCGAACTGGTCGCGGATGCACCCGGAGGCTGGTTGCCGGGCGTTGCCATCGTGTTGGTGCTCATCGGCGCACTGAGCAAGTCGGCCATCGTGCCACTGCACTTCTGGCTCCCCGGTGCCATGGCTGCACCCACGCCGGTGAGCGGGTACCTACACGCCGCAGCCATGGTCAAGGCCGGAATCTACTTGGTTGCGCGTCTGGCTCCGGGTTTCGCCGATTCCGGCCCATGGCGGGCGACCGTCATCACCCTCGGGTTGGTGTCGATGATCCTGGCCGGGTGGCGAGCGCTTCGTGCCTTCGACCTCAAGCTCATTCTGGCGTTCGGCACCGTCAGCCAGCTCGGCTTCCTGATGGTGTTGGTCGGCATCGGGTCGGAGAAGGCCATGCTCGCGGGACTGACGATGGTGATCGCGCACGCGATGTTCAAGGCCACGCTGTTCATGGTCGTCGGCATCGTCGATCACACGACCGGCACGCGCGACATCCGCAAGCTCGCTCATCTCGGCAAGAAGGCCCCGTGGCTCGCCGCAGTCGCGGCGATCGCTGCCGCGAGCATGGCCGGCATACCGCCGATGATCGGCTTCGTCGGGAAAGAGACAGCCCTGTCGGCTGTGGTCGGCACCCCGACACTCGATCCCACCGTCGCGGCCATCGTCGTCGCAGGCTTGGTGATCGGTTCGATCCTGACGGTCACGTACAGCATCCGCTTCGTCTGGGGCGCGTTCGGCCGCAAGCAGCTCAAGCGACCGAGCCCGTCGGTGAAGAACATGCACGCCCCGTCCGCGCTGTTCCTGGCCGCACCTGCATTCCTGGCGGTTCTCGGCCTGGTCGCGGGGTTCGCCGCGTCCGTCGTCGACCACATCGTCAGCCCCTACGCCCGCACCCTGCCGTCCTACGGCCAGGAGCCGTATCACCTGGCGCTCTGGCACGGGTTCAATCTGCCGTTGGCGCTGTCGGCCGTCGTCGTCACCGGCGGTATCGGGCTGTTCATCGCACATCGGGTGGTCAACCGCCTCAAATTCGAGCACCCCCCACTCGGCAACGCAGACCGCATCTACGACAACGTCCTCAAGTCGATGGACGCACTCTCGATCCGCCTCACCGGCACCACGCAGCGCGGTTCGCTTCCCCTCACCCAGGGCACCATCCTGTTGACGCTGGTGCTGCTCCCGATGCTCGTGCTGATCTTCGGCGCAGAACCGGGCCTGGACTACACCCTGTCGAACAGCCCGTTGCAGCTCATCATCGGCGCGATCATGATCGCCGGTGGCCTCGGCGCAACGGTGATGCGCAACCGTCTGGCCAGCGTCATTCTCGTGGGCCTCACCGGGTACGGCTGCGGCGTAATCTTCGCCATCCACGGCGCACCGGATCTGGCTCTGACCCAGTTCCTCGTCGAGACCCTGACCCTCGTGATGTTCGTGCTGGTGCTGCGCAAGCTCCCTGCCGAGGTCGACGATCGAGGCTCGGTCGGCTCTCGCGCACCCCGCGCAGTGCTCGCCGTCGCCGTGGGAGCCACCGTGAGCATCCTGGGCGCGTTCGCGATGAACGCCCGCAGTGCGGCCCCGGTGTCGTTGCTGTTGCCGGATGCCGCGTACGAGCTGGGCGACGGCAAGAACGTGATCAACGTGATCCTGGTGGACATCCGAGCCTGGGACACCCTCGGCGAGATCTGCGTCCTGCTCGTCGCCGCAACGGGCGTGGCCAGCCTGGTCTTCCGCAACCGGCGGTTCGGCAGCGCTCCGCGGGTGTCCGACGCCCCCGCATCCGCTTCGGATGCCAACTTCACGGCGGAGACGACGTGGCTGCTCGGCGGAGACCTGATCGATCCGCGGCATCGCTCGCTGATCCTCGAGGTCACCACGAGGTTGATCTTCCCTACGATCATGGTGCTCTCGATCTACTTCTTCTTCTCCGGTCACAATGCCCCCGGCGGCGGATTCGCCGGTGGGCTCACCGCCGGGTTGGCGCTGGTGCTGCGATACCTCGCCGGCGGACGGTACGAGCTCGGCGAGGCTGTGCCGATCGACGCCGGGAAGATCCTCGGACTCGGATTGATCTTCGCGGCGGGAACCGCGGTGGCATCGATGTTCCTCGGTGCCCCAGCGCTGTCCTCGGCGACGTTGGAAATGACGTTGCCGATCCTCGGAGACATCAAGCTGGTCACCGCATTGTTCTTCGACCTCGGTGTGTATCTCATCGTGGTCGGGTTGGTACTCGATGTGCTCCGTAGTCTAGGCGCACGTCTCGACGCACAGGTGGAAATGCAGAACCAAGGCCGAGTGAGCGCCCCATGACCGCTGATCTCGGAATGCTCGTCATCGTCGCTGTGCTCATCGCGTCGGGCGTGTACCTGTTGCTCGAGCGCAGCATCACCAAGATGTTGCTGGGCCTGCTGCTCGTCGGCAACGGCGTCAATCTGCTCATGCTGACGGTCGCCGGCCCCGCGGGAGCCCCTCCCATCGTGGGCCGCGACAACGCCGTCAATCAGGAGATGGCCGATCCTCTGGCCCAGGCGGTGATCCTGACGGCCATCGTCATCACGATGGGCATCGCAGCATTCGTGCTGGCGCTGGCGTATCGATCGTTCACGCTCAACACCAAGGACCACGTCGAGAACGACCCCGAGGACGCCAAGGTCTCCAAGCGCCGGTCGATGGCCGAAGCACCCGACCGCGACCGATCGGACGATCCGGTGACGGGCGAACCGAGCTTCGGCGGTGACGCATTCGACTCCAAGGGCAACCCGATTCCGATGGATGAGCTCGAGAATCTCGAAGACCTCGAGTGCTACGAGGACATTCGGGAGGGCGACTTCGACGACGACGATCCCGAAGTGCAGGGTCTCGACGGTCTCGACAATGCCGAAAAAGACGACAGTTCCGAAAAGGACGACACGAGCGCGCAGAACGAGCGCGACCAGAAGAAGGGGGATGACAAGTGACTGTGTCCCCGGGCGTCATCGATGCGCTGACGCCGTTGCCCGTTCTCATTCCGATGCTTGCGGCGGCTCTGACGCTGGTGCTGGGTCGACGCCCCCGAGTGCAGCGAGTAATCACGCTCGTCGCGCTCACCGCAGTGGTGGCGATCTCGTCGATGATGCTCTACCTGGCCGACCGGGACGGGATCAGCGCACTGCAGGTCGGCGGTTGGGATTCACCGCTCGGCATTTCCCTGGTGGTGGACCGACTTTCGGCGATGATGCTCGTCGTGTCGTCGATCGTGCTGCTCGCGGTCATGGTGTATTCGATCGGCCAGGGTATTCGCGACGGCAGCGAGAATCAGCCCGTCTCGATCTTCTTGCCGACCTATCTCGCCTTGACGGCGGGCGTGTGCAACGCGTTTCTGGCCGGCGACCTGTTCAATCTGTTCGTCGGCTTCGAGGTACTGCTCGCGGCCTCGTTCGTGTTGCTGACTCTCGGGGCCAGCGCCGATCGCGTGCGCGCAGGTGTGTCGTACGTGATGGTGTCGATGGTGTCGTCGCTGATCTTCCTGATCGGTATCGCGCTGGTCTACGGTGCCACCGGAACGCTGAATCTGGCGCACATCGCGGTCCGGATGGACGACATCCCGTCGGGCACGAGGACCGCGATCTTCGCGGTGCTGTTGGTCGCGTTCGGCATCAAGGCCGCGGTGTTCCCACTGTCGACCTGGCTACCCGACTCGTACCCCACCGCCCCGGCTCCGGTGACCGCGGTGTTCGCCGGTTTGCTGACCAAAGTCGGCGTATACGCGATCATTCGCGCGCACACATTGCTGTTCCCCGACGGTTCGCTCGACAACGTCCTGATGGTGTGCGGGTTGCTGACGATGCTCGTCGGCATCCTCGGCTCCATCGCCCAGAGCGACATCAAGCGACTGCTCTCGTTCACTCTTGTCAGCCACATCGGCTACATGATCTTCGGTGTCGCGCTGTCGACGCAATCGGGATTGTCCGGCTCGATCTACTACGTCGCTCACCACATTCTGGTGCAGACGACACTGTTCCTCGTCGTCGGACTCATCGAGCGTCAGGCCGGATCGTCGTCGCTTCGACGCCTCGGCGGACTCGCGGCCGCCAGCCCGGTGCTGGCCATCGTGTTCCTCGTACCGGCCCTCAATCTCGGTGGCATACCGCCTTTCTCGGGCTTCATCGGCAAGGTCGCACTGCTGCAGGCCGGTAGCGAACAGGGCAGTGTGTTGGCCTGGATGCTCGTCGCAGGTGGAACCGTCACCAGCCTGTTGACGCTCTACGTGGTGGCTCGGGTGTGGACCAAGGCGTTCTGGCGCGCCCGCGCCGACGCTCCCGAAGGCGATCTGGCGGACAACAGTCCGTCCGCGCTGCTCGACGATTCCTCGGACATCGCGTTCGGTGATCGCGAGGACGTGGGCCGGATGCCCGCCTTCATGTTGATCCCGACCATCGGGCTGGTGGCCGTCGGCCTGGCTATGACGGTGTTCGCCGGCCCCATCATCGACATAAGCGATCGTGCCGCGGCAGACCTACGCGATCGGTCGGTGTACATCGATGCGGTGCGTGGTGCGGAATTCGTCGGCGATCAGGCCGCCGAGCAGGCACGCGAGACCCAGGAAGGCACTCGATGAAGATGAACCGCTCCTTTCTGCTCCGCCTGTGGACCCTCGCCTGGCTGACCGCCATCTGGGTTCTGTTGTGGGGCAACGTCTCTGCGGCGAACATCCTCGGCGGTATCGGGGTGGGCTTGCTCATCATGGTGTTGCTGCCGTTGCCTCGCGTTCCGGTCGAGGGCCGCATCCATGTGTTCTCGCTCGTCAAGCTCGCCGTCGTGTTCCTCTACTACGCAGGGGAATCGAGCCTCAGCGTGGCCTGGCTTGCAATCCGACCCAAGGCTCCGCCGGTCACCGGAGTACTGCGCTGCCGCATCGCGATCAAGTCCGATCTGGTGCTCACGCTGTTCGTCGACGCGATGAACCTGGTCCCCGGCACCATGGTGCTCGAGATCGACCGAACCAGGCGCCTGCTGTACGTGCACGTCCTGGATATGGGAACCCAAAAGGCCGTCGACGGCTTCTATGCCTACGTGCGCAACCTCGAGAAACTCTTCATCGCGGCGTTCGAGCGAGACTCCGATTGGAAGCCGAGCCCGCTGCACTACCAGGAGTACGAGCAGTACCACGGCGTGTTCGGCGACGACCCGGTCCAGGAAGTTCCTCGGGACGACAAGAAGACCGACGACAAAAGAGAGGGGGACTGGACGTGACCGTCGTACTCGCCATTGCCGGCACCCTCTTGATCGCCGCGGCAATTCTCACCGCATATCGACTGCTCGACGGCCCCAGTACGCTCGACCGACTCGTCGCGATGGACACGATTCTCGCGGTGTCGATGTGTGGGCTCGGCGTGTGGTCCGTCTACAGCCGCGACACCACCCTGGTACCGGCCATCGTCGCACTGTCGCTGGTGAGCTTCGTCGGATCGGTCAGCATCGCACGATTCAGGGTGAGGGACGAATGATCGATACAGCGAGGAACGAACGATGACCGCAGCCCAGTGGATCGCCTCCGTCTTCATCCTGTTGGGAGCGCTGTTCGCCTTCACGGCCGCCGTGGGCATCGTGCGCTTCCCCGACACCCTGTCGCGGATGCACGCGGCGACCAAGCCGCAGGTCGTCGGCCTGATCATGGTGTTGGTCGGGGCCATCATCAGCCTGCGCGGCAACGTCGACATCTGGATGCTCGTGCTGGTTGGCATCTTCACCCTGGTGACCGCTCCGGTGATCGCGCACACGGTCGGACGCGTCGCGTACCGCGAGCAGAGGGGCCGTGACGGCCTGTTGATCGTCAACGAGATGGAACCGACCGAATCGGATCAGTAGCGCGATCGAATCAGGTCCGGAGTTCGTCGACCAACGACTTCACGACGGCGCGCAGATCGCCACCGGACTGTGCAGCCACCGCACGCTGGCGTTGGTACGACGCCCCGCGGCGGGGAATGTCGGCTACCGCGGACAACTCGTCGACGCAGTTCAATCGAACGGCCGTCGGCGTCAACTTCTCGAGCAAATCGTGCAGATCGTCGGTGACCAGGCGCTCGTTGCTGCTCGAGTCCAGGATGATCTCGGCGTCGAGGCCGTACCGAGCCGCTCGCCACTTGTTCTCCTGCACGTGCCACGGAGGAATGGACGGCAGGGTCTCCCCCGCTTCGAGTCGCTCGTCCAGGTGAACGATGAGGCAGTGCGTCAACGCGACCAGGGCCGCGAGTTCACGCTTGCTCGACGCCCCGTCGCACACTCGGACCTCGATGGTTCCCCACTTCGGCGCGGGGCGAATGTCCCAGTGCATGCCGCCGAGTTGCTCGATGACACCGGTCTTGAGCTGGTCGCGAACAAAACCCTCGAACTGCGACCAGTCCTCGAACTGGAACGGCAGACCGGCCGTCGGTAGTTGCTGGAACATCAGCGCCCGGTTGCTGGCGTATCCGGTGTCGTTCCCGGCCCAGATCGGCGAGGATGCCGACAACGCCAACAAGTGCGGATACTGCAGCAGGAGCGAGTTCAGGATCGGAAAGACCTTGTGGGGCGACGAGACCCCCACATGCACGTGGACTCCCCAGATCAGCATCTGCCGCCCCCACCACTGGGTGCGAGCGATCAACTCGTCGTAGCTCGGCGAGCTGGTGAGCTGCTGGGTGGACCACTCGGCGAACGGGTGCGTGCCCGCCGAGAACAGGTCGATTCCCAGTGGGTCCGCAGCGCGGCGCACCAGATCGAGCGAGCCGCCCAGGTCCTCCATCGCTTCCCCGACGTTCTCGCACACCCCGGTGACGAGCTCGACGGTGTTGCGCAGCAACTCCTTCGTCACCCGCGGAGTGTCCCCGGCCAGGTCTCGGACGCCGTCCATGACCGCCTCGGCGGAGTTCACCAGATCTCGCGTGTCCTTGTCGACCAGTGCGATCTCCCATTCGACGCCGAGCGTCGGCCGCGGTGAGCCGGGGAAGTCGATCCGAGGAGCGCTCAAATTACTGCAGTACCGCGCACGCAGCCCGACCACCGGCGTCACCGGTCATCAGCGTTGTCATATCCGGTACCGCAGCACCGTCCGGGAGTGTGTAGCGCGGCGGAATGTTGGCGAAGTTGTCGGCACCCTCGTGCACGATCACCGAAGTTCCGGCCCCGTCCGCACGCAGATCGTCGAGCGTGATCGCGTCGGTGGTGGTGACGAGCGTGCCGGTACCGTCCTCGCCGACCTGCAGCGATGTCAGGTCGCCGCTGGACGGGTGCTCGGTGCGGCCGTCGACCTGCAGGTGTCCGCCCGAAGACAGGAAGGCACCCGGCTCCCCGCCGGTGGGTGCCACGGAGTTGGCCTCGCACACACCGACGGTGTGTACGTGGAAGCCGTGAAAGCCGGGAGTCATATTCTCGACCTCGGCGGTGACGGTGAGCTTGTCTCCCTCGGCCGCGAACGTCACCGTGCCCACCTCGGCACCCGCAGCGTCACGCAACGCGCCTTCGATGGAATCGGCCGACCCCGACTCGGACTCCGCCCGGCCGTCGCCTGCCACCGCTTCGGCCGACGGATCCGATTCACCCGTCCAGACCGGCGGGACGGTGCCGGGTACGTCGGACGCAACCTCACCGCTGTTGCAGGCCGAGAGCCCGAGTGCTGCGATCGCGAGGACCGGCACCGCATAACGCATCGATCGGGTGGCAGGGGTGCGTCGCTTGAACATGTCCATCGGAAATCGCTCCTCTATCAGGCAGTTTCGCCGGGCTCGGAAATAATAACGTGCCGCCCGATTCGACCGAACCGGGCGGCTCGTCGACGTGCAGCACTGTCGGGTCTAGAGAACTACTGGGTCATGGAACTACTGCGTCATGGAACTACTGGGTCATGGAACTACTGGGTCATGGAACTACTGGGTCATGATGACGACCACGCCGGCCGTGGATTCAAGTGAGGCCGGTTTGGGCTCGGCCCCGACCCCGAGTTGTGTGGCAATCGACTGCGCGGCCTGTTCCTCGCCTGCGACGGTTCCGTAGTACACCGCTGTCTGGGCGAACTGCTCCTCGCTGAAGTTTCCTGTCCCGGCGACGTTGAAGCCCTCGGCCGTCAACGTCTCGGCCGTTCCGGCTGCAAGACCGGAGACGTTGGAATTGTTGAGTACCCGCACTTCGACGTCGGCGGACGCCACCGAGGTGGTGGCGGCTGACGTGGTGGGGACCGCGGAGCTCGTCGTCGCGTCACCTGCGGGTACCTGGGCTGCGGGAACCTGCGCCGTCGGCGCGGCAGCGGACGGTGCGCTGGTGGTCTCCGCGGCGGTGGTCTCAGCAGCGGTGTCCTCGGAGTCGGAACCGGTGAGCGAGAGTGCACCGATGGCCGCGAACAGGATCGCGAGCGAGATCAACACCATGGCCAGGGCGCGCAGTGGTGGTCCGGTCTGTTCCGGGTTGGGGCTGCTCACGTAGTCGACACTAGCCGACCGTCGACGATGCCCCTCGAACCCGCCGACCGTGGGGCCTGCTCAGACGTCGAAACCGAGCCTGCGTGCAGCACGAGCCTTCTGCCGACTCGCCCGTAGGCGGCGAAGGCGCTTGACGAGCATCGGGTCCGCGGCGAGCGACTCCGGACGATCGACCAATGCGTTCAGGATCTGGTAGTAGCGGGTGGCCGACATGGAGAAGAGTTCCTTGATGGCCTCTTCCTTGGCACCGGCGTACTTCCACCACTGCCGCTCGAAGGACAGGATGTCGTGCTCTCGTCGACTCAGGCCGTCCGCACCGACTTCGTTCGGATCCTGCGAGCCGTCCGAACTTCCCGGTTGTTGAGCCTGGTTCGAGTCACGCGCTGCTGCGCCGTCCATCCCACTCCTCGACTTCTCGACTCCCTGGGTCTGCACGAACATCGAACTCGTGCGAGACAGACCCTGGGGAAATCTGCTTCCCCCGGTACTGCCGGCACCCGTACGAGCACCGACCTAATTACACAGTTGTACTTCGAGAGTCATTCAACCATGCTCGACCCCCGCGGCCCTGCTCTCGCGAGGTACCGGCGCGTGGCGTGTTCCACGAGCACCGGCAGCACACCGGCCACATGCACAACCGGGTCATTCCGCGGGCTCCACTCCCGGCGCCACCCCCGACTCTGGGTCATTCCGCAGGCTCCACTCCCGCACCACTTGGGTCATTCCGCAGGCTCCACCCACAACTCTGGGTCATTCCGCAGGCTCCACTCCCGGTATCCTTATCGACCATGGCAATTCTTCCCATCCGGATCGTCGGCGATCCGGTGCTGCACACCGCAACCGCTCCGGTCACCGAGTCACCCGCCGAGCTGGCCGAGTTGATCGCCGACATGTACGAGACGTTGGCCGCCGCGAACGGCGTCGGTCTCGCAGCGAATCAGGTGGGCATCGGCAAGCGCCTGTTCATCTACGACTGCCCCGATCAGGGCGAGGACGGCAAGGTTTTCCGCCGCCGCGGCGAGGTCGTCAATCCAGTGCTCGAGACATCCGAGATCCCCGAGACCATGCCCGATCCCGACGACGACGACGAGGGCTGCCTGTCGGTTCCCGGTGAGCAGCACCCCACCGGCCGCGCAGACTGGGCCCGGGTGACCGGCACCGATGCGAACGGCGATCCCGTCGACATCGAAGGGAAAGGCTTCTTCGCGCGGATGCTTCAACACGAAGTAGGCCACCTCGACGGTTTCCTCTATACCGACGTGCTTATCGGGCGACACGCGCGCGCCGCGAAGAAGGCAATCAAGCGTGCCGGCTGGGGCGTTCCGGGACTGAGTTGGACACCCGGCACCGTCGACGATCCGTTCGGCCACGACGACGAGGACGAAGACTGACCGTTCCGGTGGGTACGCGGGTGATGCTTCGCTACCGGTTGCCGCCCGGGCATACCCATCCGATGACGGACGTGATCGGCGAACTGGTGGCGTTCGACGCCGATGCCCTCTCGGTCCGCGCCCGGGACGGCGTGTTGGTACGTGTAGCCGCCGATCGCGTCGTGGCGTTGAAACCGTTGGGTCCCAAGCCGATTCGGACATCGGAGATCAGAGCGCTCGAGGCGGCGGCCGCGGACGGGTGGCCTGGCGTCGAGCGTGAGTGGATCGACGGTTGGCAACTGCGCTTCGGTCACGGTTTCACCGGTCGCGCCAATTCTGCATCGCCCCTCGAGCCGGGCGCATCGACGACGGCCGAGACGCTGACGCGGATTTGCGGCCGATACACCGCACGAGGACTGACGCCGACGCTGTCGCTGCCCGATCGTCTCGGCACCGTCCCGGCCGGATGGACGTCCTACAACGAGACCGCCGTCATGGCCGCTGAGATCACGAATCTGACTCTGCTCGAGACTGATTCGAATACCGTCGTCACCACAGAACCGACCTCGGACTGGTTGACATCTCTCCACTACCAGGGCCGAGCAGCACCTCACGGGGCTGCAGAAGTGGCATCGGCGGTACACGAGGGCACGCTCGGTTTCGGCGTGCGCGCGTCGAGAACCCACGGCACGCTCGCGGTCGGCCGAGCGGCCGTCACCACCGCACCCGACGGTCGATGCTGGGTGGGCCTGACCTCGCTCTGGGTCGCTCCCGAGCATCGCCGCAACGGGCTGGGCACAGCGATGTGCAGCGAGCTGGTGCGGTGGGGACGCGAGAACGGCGCAACACACGCGTACCTGCAGGTGGCCGTCGACAACACCGTCGCTCACTCGCTCTACCGAGATCTGGGCTTCACCGACCATCACCACTATCGCTACGCGCGACCGAATTCACTCTGACGCGATCGGACCGACACTCTGTCGGCGGCGTTCTATAGGGTTCCTTCCCGTGCGCGTGGCTACCTGGAATGTGAACTCCGTCCGCTCTCGTCAGGATCGAATTGTCGACTGGCTGCAGCGGTCCGACGTCGATGTACTCGCGATGCAGGAAACCAAGTGCAAGGACGCGCAGTTTCCATACGAGCGCTTCACCGACATCGGGTACGAGGTGGCCCACGTCGGACTGAGTCAGTGGAACGGCGTCGCGATCGCGTCGCGCATCGGTCTCGATGACGTACAGGTCGGCTTCGAGGATCAGCCCGGATTCAGCAAGGATCCCGAGATCGACCCCGCTCAGGAAGCTCGCGCAATCGGAGCCACTTGCGATGGCGTGCGCGTGTGGAGCCTCTATGTGCCGAACGGCCGCGAGCTCGCCGATCCGCACTACACCTACAAGCTCGAGTGGCTCGCCGCACTGAAGGCCGACGCTCAGGCGTGGGTCGCGGCCGATCCGCAGGCGCAGATCGCGCTGGTGGGTGATTGGAACATTGCGCCCACCGATGACGACGTGTGGGATCCCGCCCTGTTCGAGGGCAAAACTCACACCTCGCAGGCCGAGCGTGATGCGTTCACCGCGTTCTCCGACGCCGGGTTCACCGAGATCACGCGTCAATTCACCCCCGAGCCCAGGACGTACACCTACTGGGACTACACGCAGTTGCGGTTTCCGAAGAAGCAGGGCCTGCGTATCGACATGGCTCTGACATCACCCGCTTTGTCCGCTCGAGTGACCGGTGCGTCGATCGACCGCGAGGAACGCAAGGGCAAGGGAGCCAGCGATCACGCCCCGGTGATCGTCGAGATCGGCTGATCGGGCCGGATCGAACTGCCGGCCACCGCCCGAGCGGCAAGGATCGCTCCCACCGCAATCAACAACCCGTGCGCAATTCGCGCGGCCGGCGGAGTGTAGAACTGCGGGAGAAACAGCACGAATCCGATGGCCAGAACCATCGCGTAGCGATTTCGTAGCGCGAACATCACCAGCCCGACGGCGATCAGTACGAGCCCGAACCCGAACATGACCGACTGAACGAGCGAGTAGCGAATCGGATCGGCGAGGTCTATCAGGCCGGGGTTGGCGTTGGCTGCGGCCTCGACACCCAGTGCATGCAGCGCGAAGGTTTCCGCGCCGTAGTACGGGAGCACCAGCCCGACGCCTACCCAGGTGGAGATCACGGCGAGATCGGACCGTCGACCGCCGTACAGGACAGCCAGTCCGAGTGCGATGAAGCCGAGCATGGCGAACGTGTGGGAAAGCACCCAACTCGCGGACGCGAAGGCGTCGGCTCCAGCGCTGCCCACCTCGTCCGAGTAGGGCCGCAATGCGGGGTAGAGGGCGAACATGAGGCCGATGAAGAGGTAAAGAGCTGTACGCATCGGGAGTACCAACCTTTCGAGAGCGGCGCTCTCTTCAGGAAGCAGTATTCACCCTTTACGTACTTCAGGCAAGAGCAGTGCTCTCTATTCGGCAATCAGGTCCATGAATTCTTCGTGTTGCGCCAGGTAACGCCGGACGTAGGTGCAGATCGGGACGATGCGCCACTGCCGATCACGCGCGGTGTTGAGGGAGGCTCGTACCAACACCCCGGCCCACCCCCGGTCGCCGTATTCCTCCTTGACGACGGTGTGCATCAGCGCGACGACGGGATTGTCCCCCGCATTGCCGTCGCCGAAGCGGTAGCCGAGAATTCCGACGAGCTCGTCGTCGACGAAAAGATCGAATCTGCTGTGATCGGCGTCGTCCTCGATGAGGACGACGGGTCGCTCCACAGGGGGCTGCGTGGCAGATCGGCGAGAGATGATGTGACTCATGTCACTTATGAGACCAGTGTTACCTGTGTGACGCGAGAAGAGTGCCTCGATCGTCGCCGAGTCGAGGCCTTAATGTAACCGGCCGAGCGGTGTGAACGAATGCTCAGATCGCGACGAGCATGTCGTTGTACTCCGGGTTCGCCGCGGCGAATCGCTGCACGTAGGTGCAGACCGGCCGAACCTTCCAACCGTAGGAGCGCGCACTGTCCAGCGCTCGCCGCACCAGGATGCCGGCCAGACCCTGATGGCCGAAGTCCTCGGTGACGACGGTGTGCATGAAGGACACGACGTGCGTCCGTGTCGCGCGGGTGCCGTTCCCCTCCACTTCGAAGAAGCCGACGATCCCGACGAGATCGCCGTTCAACCGAAGCTCGAACCGGTTCTGGTCTTTGTTGATCGAGACATCAGCGCTAGGAGAACTCGCAAGCATGGGACGCCTCCTTCGCTGTGTGTGGAGTGGTGAACGAATGAATCGAATGTGACGTGCACCACTATTAAACATGCGTTCGGTGGCCCTGTCACCTTTTCTACCAACAAACCTTCGGCTGCGTAGGTTTGTCCGTCCATCCCCACTCGAATGCTGGTATCGGTCATAAGTGGCCCTGTTCGACGTTGTGATACAACAACATTCGTTACGGCTACACGTTTCGGTCGATTGATCACAGGTTCGGGTTCGGCCACCGAAACCGACGCCTGTACCTCGCCGGTACTGTCGTCTCTCGTGAAGTTCCTACCGCTCACGCCCAACGGCGAGACTCCCGTCCGCGCGCTGACGATTGCCGGAACCGACTCCGGCGGCGGTGCCGGAATTCAGGCGGACAGTCGCACGATGGCCATGCTGGGCGTCCACGTGTGCGTTGCCGTCGCAGCAGTGACGGTTCAGAACACCGTGGGCGTGACGGGCTTCCACGAGATCCCACCCGAGATCGTCGCGGCCCAGGTTCGCTCCGTCGTCTCGGACATCGGCGTCGGCGCAGCGAAGACCGGGATGCTGGCGTCCACCGCCATCATCGAGTCGGTCACGGCCGTGTGTACCGAGGTGGGTATCGGACGCGACCAGCCGGTCCCCCTGGTCGTGGATCCGGTGTGCGCGTCGATGCACGGGGATCCGTTACTTCATGCCGAAGCCCTCGACGCCATCCGCCACACCCTGTTTCCCATTGCCTCGCTGGTGACCCCCAACCTCGACGAAATCCGGTTGATCACCGGCATCGAGGTGACCGACGACGCGAGCGCTCACCGCGCCGCCGAGGCTCTGCACGCGCTCGGCGCGCAGTGGGCCCTGGTCAAGGGCGGGCACCTGCGCACGTCGACCCACAGCACCGATCTACTGTTCGACGGCGATACCTTCCTCGAATTCACCAGTGACCGCATCGACACCGGCAACGACCACGGCGGCGGCGATACTCTCGCCGCCTCGATTGCATCGGCACTGGCACATGGATACTCGATGCCCGACGCGGTGGCGTTCGGCAAGGAGTGGGTCACGCGTTGCCTGGCCGCGTCCTACGACCTGGGTGCGGGGCACGGCCCGGTGTCACCGCTGTGGCGACTGCACGAGTCGGAAGATTCGTAGGTCGTCGGGAGCGCCCTTGATCTTCGGCGCGAAGAAGCTGCGGCGATAGGGCTTGGAGACGACGTCCACCGCGTCGAGCACCTCGAGCGGAACCGCGTCGAGTGCCGCCGCGGAGATCATGACGTTGCCGTTGCCGCCGGTTTGCATCACCCGGGCGGCGACGGTGACGTCGACACCGAGCCAGTCCGATCCCACCTGACGCGGACTGCCGGTGTGAATTCCAACCCGCATCGTCGGGGTGTACCCGTCGACGTTCACGGCGGTGAGTGCTTCTCGTGCCGCGAACACGGCCTCGACGGCTTTTCCCGGATCGGTGAACACGGCCATGATGCCGTCGCCCAGCCTTTTCACGACGTGGCCCCCGCGGAACACGACCTCGGGTTCGACGGCTTTGGAGGCCCTTCGGAGCAGTGTCAGGGTGGCGGTATCGCCTGCGCGCAGTGACCAGGTCGAGAATCCGACGAGGTCGGTGAAGACGATGGTGACGTCCTGTTCGCCGCGGCCACGGCCGGCCCGCTCCAGGATCGCCTGCCATACCTGCAGGGCACCGAGGCCCACTTCGCGGGAAGCGCCCGGTTCGTCGTCGAGTCCGTTCGCAGCCAGGAACCTGTCGGCGACGCGGGCGACGGCCAGTGCCCTGCCTGGACCGTCGATCGACATCGGATCACCGAACGTGGGGTCGCCGGGGAGTGCGCGACGCACGCGCCGGACCGCCCCGACCACCGTGGGCGCTCGGTTGGTGGTGCGGACCCACTCCACGACCGTGGAGACCACTGCGTTCACAGCATCGAGCGTAACCCACGGTTACACATACTTCGGCTCACCCTTCGGCGCGCGCAGCGTCGCGGGCGGCACCGACCGGTACCCCGTTGGGGCCCTCCACCGACTGCGCGTAAACGCCGATTCCGTAAGCCACCGCCGCGCCGTTCTTCGCCAGTGCGGCGCGGTCGACGTTGGCCAGGGTGTCCTGGTCGGTGTGGTAATTCTCGTCGAAGGTCTGATCCGCGGTGCCGCCCCACTTCTCGGCCTGCTCGGCGGTCTTGTTCTCGTCCGCGCCGCTGAAGACACCGCCGGCCGGGATGCCGACCTCGATGAACGGGCCGTAGTCGGAACGACCGTCGAAGTCGGTGCCGTCGACAGCGACTCCCTCGGTGGCCAACCGCTCGACGAACGTCCGCTCGATGGCGTCGGATCCGGCCGGTCCGGCGGGCTCGCCGACCTGGTCGGAGTCGTCGCCGTCGTAGGCGAGGTAGCCGGCGTTGGTCGAGCCGATCATGTCGAAGTTCAAGTACAGCGCGATGTTTCGCTTGTCGTCGTCGGACAGGCCCTCGACGTACTTCGTGGAGCCGACGAGGCCGTTCTCCTCGGCACCCCAGAACGCGAACCGAACCGCGTTGGTCACCTCGGGTGCACTGCCCATCTGCAGTGCCGTCTCGAGCACTGCTGCGGTGCCGGTTCCGTTGTCGTTGATTCCGGGGCCGTCGAGCACACTGTCGAGGTGCGCGCCGGTCATCACCACGTTCTCGGTGGAACCGGTGGTGGTCTGGGCAATGATGTTGCGACTGGTGGTCGTCTCGGTTTCGGTGACGAGCGTCAGCGTCACCTCGGGTGCGGCGAGCACGGCCGCGCCGTCCTCCTGGCTGACGCCGCCGGTCGGAATCTTCGCGGTCTCGGAGTCACCGAGTGTTCCCGAGTCGAGCGGTCCGGGTTCGTTGTTGACGATGATCGCGGCGGAAGCACCCAATTCGGCGGCGACGGTCTGCTTCGCGCCGAACGGACATACTCCGCGCGGCACGACGGCGACGGCACCGGCCAGATCCAGGCCCGCGTAATCGGCTGCCTCGCACCCGTCGGCACCGGCGGGGGCTCCGACGACGCGTGCGGTGATCCCCTCGGCGGTGGTGGTCGGCGAGTAACTGAGCGCGAACACCGGAATCTCGGTGCCCGCCAGCGACAGGGTCTGCGTCTGCGCCTCGAAGGTCTCGAACTCGAACTCCGGGGTGGTCACCTCGAACCCGGCCGATTCGAGTTGCGAGACAACGTAATCGACACTCGCGTCGTATCCGGCGGTACCGGCGGCACGGTTTCCGTCGTTCTCGGCGGCGATGGCTTCCAGTTCTTCGAGGTGGCCGACGAGGGCATCCTCGGTGACCGCCTCGGACAGACCCTGACCGTCGGGTGTCGCAAAAACTCTGGCCGGTTCCTCGCCCCCCGAATCGGAGGAGGACGAGCAACCGGCCAGAATCAGAACGGCGACGGCGCTACCTGCAAGCAAGGAAATCCGCATAGCGGCCACCCTACCCAGATGGGCGTCAGGCGTCCCGGCGATTGACGACGAGCACCGCTACTCCGAAGATCACCGCAGTGAAGACGACGAAGTAGATCAGACTGCCGATCGGGCCCCAGTGAAAGTCCACGCCCGACGAGCCGCCCAGGAAATGGTCGGCGTTCTGGAACGGCAGGAACGGCTGAATCTTGTCGCCGACCTTCGGGATGAGTCCGACGAGGCTCTCGATCAGCAACGGCCACAACAACAACACGGCGATTGCGCCGGCGGACTGACGGATCAGTGCACCCACTGCCACCGCGAGAACGATCTGCACGAACGCCAGCACGGCAGTGCCGTAGATGACGCGCCAGGTGCCGTCGACGTCGAAGCTCAGCAGCGCACCGGCTTCTTCACCTGCAATCGACTTCGCCAGGAACAACGCACCGAATGCCAGGATCAACGACAGTACCGCGCCGTACACGCCGACGATCAGTGCCTTGGCCCCGAGCACCGACGCGCGATTGGTGACCGCCTGGAACGTGGTTCGGATCAGGCCGAAGCGGTACTCACTGGTGACCGTAAGGGCCGCGAGGATCATCAACACCATGATTCCCAGCCCGCCCACACCGCTGCCGACCACGTCGTACGCGGTAGTCGGCGGAAGCCCCTGCGGCGCATCCGGGCCGATCGCGGTCTTCGCGGCCCACCCGAGGATGGCTCCGAAGCCGAGCCCGAACACCACCACGATCGCGCTGCACCACCACGGCGATTTGGTCGACGTGAACTTGATTCTTTCTGCTGCCAAGACACCCATCAGAGTGCACCGCCCATCGCTTGCTGAGAATTCTGCTCATCGGCTCCCGAGCCGTGGTACTGCACTGTGTCTCCGGTGAGTTTCATGAATGCCTCCTCGAGCGACCCTCGCTGAGAGGCCAACTCGTGCAACGTTATTCCGGCCCGTCCGGCGATATCGCCGATGGCGTCGGTCGTGGAGTTCAGCACCACGAGCGAGGGCTGGAGTTCATCGGTCTTGTCCGGCTCACGCACGGTGAGGCCGGCTGTGGTCAGGGCCTGACGGAGCCCGTCGAGCTGAGGGCTGCGCACGCGCACCGACGCTTCGGAAGCGTGGTCGATGAATTCCTGCACCGAAGAATTGGAGATCAGCTTGCCGCGTCCGATGACGATGAGATGCTCAGCAGTCTGGGCCATCTCGGAGAGCAGGTGGCTCGAGACCAACACGGTGCGACCCTCGGCGGCCAAGCGCTGCATGAACTTTCGGATCCAGACGATGCCCTCGGGGTCGAGGCCGTTGACCGGCTCATCGAAGAGCAGAACTTTAGGGTCGCCCAGCAGAGCGCCGGCAAGGCCGAGCCGCTGCGACATGCCGAGCGAGAATCCGCCCGCATTCTTCTTCGCGACGTCGGTCAGGCCGACCAGCCGCAACACCTCGTCGACGCGAGACTTGGGAATGCCGTTGGACGCGGCCATCCATTCCAGGTGTGCACGCGCAGACCGGTTGGGGTGCACCCATTTGGCGTCGAGCAGAGCGCCGACGGTTCGCAGTGGCTGCTTCAGGTGGCTGTAGCTCTTGCCTTCGATCGTCGCCGTGCCCGAGGAGGGACGGTCGAGACCGAGAATCATCCGCATCGTGGTCGACTTGCCAGCGCCGTTGGGCCCCAGGAAGCCGGTCACGATGCCGGGTTTGATGGTGAAGGTGAGGTTGTCGACCGCCGTCACCGCTCCGTATTGCTTGGTCAGTCCTGTCACTTCGATCATGGGATCCACCTTCCCCGATCGCGAGCGTCGACACATCGCCCCACAGTCGCTTCTTCCATCATCCTTTCGGATGACACACACCCTGAGACAGCTGCCTGTTGCGTCGGTGACACGAGGTCGCAGTCGCAAACGCGTGCGCGTTCGCCAGGTGCGCGGAGAATTGCCGTCGGATACTCCACTACTCCGCTCGCGTTTCGCAAACGCGCGCGCGTTTGCCGGGACTGAGACCGGGCCGGGACCAGGGCGGCGCGCTGATTACATGGGTGAGCTGGCCTGCGCCCAGAATCGTTTCGGGATTCGGCCTGCGTGGCGCGCCTGGTATCCCGCAGCGACCGCGTGACGCATCGCCGACGCCATCAGGGCGGGATCCTTCGCCCTGGTCACCGCGGTCGCGAGCAGCACCGCGTCGCAGCCGAGTTCCATCGCGAGGGTCGCATCGCTGGCGGTGCCGATGCCTGCGTCGAGGATCACCGGCACCGACGCGGCGTCGACGATCATCTCGATGTTGTGGGCGTTGGCGATGCCGAGGCCGGTGCCGATGGGCGAGCCGAGCGGCATGACGGCCACGCAGCCGATGTCCTCGAGACGCTTGGCCAGCACCGGGTCGTCGGTCGTGTACGGCAGTACCTGGAAGCCGTCGTCGACGAGTTGTTCTGCGGCCTTGACCAATTCGATGGCGTCGGGCAGCAGCGTTCGCTCGTCGGCGATCACTTCGAGTTTCACCCAGTCGGTCTCGAGCGCTTCACGCCCCAGCTGCGCGGTGAGCACGGCCTCGGCCGAGCCGCGGCATCCCGCGGTGTTCGGCAACGGCGCGATGTTCAATCTGCGCAGCAGATCCAGCACTCCCGTGCCACCGGCGGCGTCGACGCGCCGCATCGCGACGGTGGTCAGTTCGGTTCCGGACGCGACGAGGGCGTCCTCGAGCACCGCCAGGTTGGCCGCTCCCCCGGTGCCGGTGATGAGACGAGAAGTGAACGTGCGATCGGCAATCTTCAGGCCAGGAGTGGAGCCTGCGGAACGACCGGTACTTTCTGTCGACATGCCGTCATCCACCCTGAACCGCCGTGAGAATGTCTATGGTCCAACCCTTTTCGACGTCGGTGGTGTCCCACCGACTCTTGGGCAGCACGGCACCGTCGACGGCGACGGCGATGCCCTTCTCGGGCATGCCGAGAAATTCGAGCAGCCGACGCATGGTCATGTCCTCGGTGAGCAAGTGATCCTCACCGTTGACGGTGATGCCGATCGCGACCTGTGTCATGGTGTCCTTTCGATCTGTGAGAAGCGTTCGGGTGTCGCTGCTTTCGCCTCGGGCAGCGTCTCGCCGGAGACCAGTGCGGCCACTGCATCGGCGGTGATGGGTGAGAGCAGGATGCCGTTGCGGCCGTGGCCGGTGGCGACGATCAACCGGGGTGAGAGCCTGCCGATGATCGGCAGTCCGTCCGGGCTCATGGGCCGCAGACCGGCGGCCGTTTCGTACAGCTCGTATTCGCCGATGCTCGGCATGAGTCGTTCGGCGTCGGCGATGAGGTCTCGTACTCCGGCGACGGTCACCTGGGTGTCCTCACCGGATTCGTATTGTGTTGCGCCGACGACCAATCCGTCGCCGCGTGGCACCAGGTAGATCGCTCTGCCGTGCACGGTTCCGCGAACGGTGCGAGACGGCGGCGGCGCGGCGCTGGGTCGACGACGCAGTCGTAGGATCTCGCCCTTGACCGGCCGGACCGGCAAGGTCGGCCACAGCGCGGCGCAGCGAGAACCGGCAGCCAGGACCACCTGATCGGCGTCGGGAATGGTGTCTACCGAACGACCGGAGAGCTGCACTCCGGCGTCGATACATCCCTGCTCCAGCGCGGAAACGAGGGCCCGATTGTCGACGGAAAGCTCCGTCGGCGCCAGCAATCCGAGCCGAATGTTCTGCGCCAGAGCAGGTTCGAGCTCACGCAGCTGCGCCCGGCCCAGAATCTCGAGTTCGTGGCCCTGTTCGCCCACCCATTCGGCGATGGTCCGCAGGTCGGCGGCATCGGCGGAGTCGAGGGCAACCGTCACCGATCCGGTCGAGGAGAACACCGAGGGTCCGGGGAGTTGTCGGGCGAATTCCGGCCACCGCGCCAGTGACGCAGCTCCGAGATGCAGCAGTTCGTGTTCACCGGGCCAACCCTCGGACAACGGTGCCAGCATGCCGCCGGCGACCCAGGACGCGCCTTTACCCAGCGCGGGATCGTGCACCTCCACTCGGTGACCGTCCCCGGACAGTCGCAGCGCCGTCGACAATCCGATGACGCCTCCGCCGATCACGACGATGTGCACGCGATTCACGTCCTCACTCCCTGCGCCCGCATGATCGGGTTCAGGTATTGACGGTAAGGGCGGCGAACCCACTCTCAGCCCCACGAACCCTGGGACTCCCGCGATCAATCTTCGTTTTACAGCCACCATGAGAATACAGTTCGGTTTGTGCATCCATCTCAGACCGCCCGCAATCAGACTCCCCGTGAGCGTCTTGCGTCCGCTCGCCTCTACCTGTGTACCGATGCCAGGCGCGACAAGGGCGATCTCGCCCAGTTCGCCGAGGCCGCGTTGTCCGGTGGCGTCGACATCATCCAGCTGCGCGACAAGAACTCCGCCGGTGAACGCGAATTCGGTCCGCTCGAAGCCAAGGACGAGCTTGCTGCGCTGGCCGTTCTGCTCGCCGCCACCAAGCGGCACGGTGCCTTGCTGGCCGTGAACGATCGCGCAGATCTCGCGTTGGCCGCCGGTGCCGACGTGTTGCATCTGGGCCAGGGCGACCTGCCGGTGCACTACGCGCGTCGGATCCTCGGTCCGGACGTGGTGATCGGTCGCTCGACGCAGAATCGGGCGCAGTCCTCGCTCGCCGCGATCGAGGACGGCGTCGACTACTTCGCCGTCGGCCCGGTGTGGCCCACGCCCACCAAGCCCAATCGGTCCGCTGCTGGTCTGGAAACTCTGCGGGCCACCGCGGACGCGCTCCCGGAGCGGCCGTGGTTCGCCATCGGCGGGGTCGACGCCACCAATGTGGATCAGGTTCGAGCGGCCGGTGCCGACCGCATCGTGGTGGTTCGAGCCATCACCGAGGCCCGCGATCCGCAGGCTGCCGCCCGTTCACTGGTTCAGGCGCTACAGGCTTAGAGCCACGCCAGCACCGACGACGGCGTCAGCACCTGCACCGATTCGGGCAACCGGTC
This sequence comes from Rhodococcus sp. NPDC078407, assembly GCF_044542515.1. Classification (NCBI taxonomy): domain Bacteria; kingdom Bacillati; phylum Actinomycetota; class Actinomycetes; order Mycobacteriales; family Nocardiaceae; genus Rhodococcus; species Rhodococcus sp. NPDC078407. Next base: position 97,643 of record NZ_JBITUQ010000018.1, read on the forward strand.
GCGCAGTCCGCGGTCGGCAGTGACCAGCGCCGTCAGATCCCCGTCCCGGTGAGCCTGCGCGGCAAGGGTGTCGTCTCCGCTGCCGTCGGCCACGATCACCGGGATGCGCGGGTCGTCCACCACGGCGCCGCGGGCCTGACCTTCGAGGACCGCTTCGATGCGGGTGAGCCAGCCGTATTGGCCACCGGGTAGTTCGACGGTGCGTGGCAGCGTCTCGGCCAGCGAGGTGAGCAGAGCCCCGGTGGATCCGGCACGGTCCTTCCACCATCCGTTCGGCCGTGAACCCAGCACGTTGGCGGTGTCCAGCAGCACGCGCAGCGGCACTGTGCGCAGCAACGGCCAGCTCGACGCGAACCCGGGATGCAGCGGAAGATCGGCGACGATCGATTCCGGCACCCAGCGCAGTTCGGTGCTCTCGCCGTTGGGCACGGTGGTCAACGGATGGTCGGTATCGGCGACGACGGTGGTGTACGACCAGCCGCTGGCGACGCTCGCGGTGACCCGTTCGCTGCGAACGCACAGCTGTTCGGCGGCGATTCCGGCTTCCTCGTGCGCCTCGCGAACGGCCGCGTGTTCGGTGCTCTCGTGAGAATCACGGGCCCCACCCGGCAGCGCCCACGTTCCGCCCTGATGGCTCCACAGCGCGCGATGCTGCAGCAGAACGAGAGGTTCTCCGGAGTCCGACGGTGCCCGAAGCAGCAGTCCGGCGGCACCGTGTTTCCCCCAGTGCCGAGAACCGTCGTCACCGATGACCCACCCGTCCCCGTCACCTCGCATGGTCACCACCCTAGGGGAATCATCGGCCGGTAGTGACTGCGCTGTAGTGGCTGCAGTACGGCCCGCCTGCTTATATGCTCGGGTGCGTGATCGCGGCCGGCACCACCCCCTCCGCTGCCGTGCCTCCGACGACGGCCACCCCGGTCGGTGCTGCCGCCGGCAAGCCGCCGATGCGCCACACGATGCGCTCGACGCCTGCCCGTCTGGTCGCGATGGGACTCGCCCTGGTGGTGCTGTCGTTGACGGTCGGGAATCTCGCGTCCACCGCGGTCACCGAGCGGGTGGAGACCTTGGGGACGCTGCTGGTGCGGACCGAGCCGTTCGCGAACTCGGCACAGAATCTGTACGGAGCCCTGTCGGTGGCCGATGCAGCGGCGGCCACCGCGTTCATCGCCGGCGGACTCGAGCCGCCGGAGGTACGCGAACGCTACTCGCAGGCGCTCGGCGAGGCGTCGTCCGAACTGATCGCCGCCTCGGCCGGAGTGACCGAGAACGACGAGGCCACCAGTGCGGTGCTGACGCAGATCGCCGCCGGACTGCCCGTCTACAGCGGACTGGTCGAGACAGCCCGGGCCAACAACCGGAGCGGAAACCCGGTGGGCGCGGCGTATCTCGGCGAGGCGTCGACCTCGATGCAGACCAGCCTGCTGCCCCTGGCCGAGAAGTTGTACACCGAGCAGGCATCGCGGGTGTCCGCCGATCAGGAGCGCTTCACCAGCCCGCCGTTCTTCGCCATCGGTTCCGTGGTGTTTCTGCTGATGATGACCGGTCTGGCTCAGTGGTACCTCTCGCGGACCACGCGTCGAACGTTGAACGTCGGATTCCTCGGTGCCACAGTCGCTGTCGCCGGTTTGCTCGGGTGGATGCTGGTGGTGGGAGTGATCTCCTCGATCGCCACCGACCGCGCCCTGGATCGTGGCGTGTCACCGCTGAAGTCCTACACCACCGGCTTCATCATGGCGCAACAGGCCAGAGCCGACGAGACTCTCGATCTCGCGCGCCGCGGCGGCAGCCAGGATTACGGAGAATCGTTCGACGCCAGCATCTCTCGGATGTCGCAGATGTTCGAGGGAGACGCCGCGGTGATCGACGCACTCAACACGTGGTCCGCGTCGCATGCACGCATCGACTCCGCGCTCGACGCCGGCGACTTCAACGGTGCCGTCGCCATCGCCGCCGGTACCGGTCGGTCCGATTCGGCGGCCGCCTTCGCGGCGTTGGACGGCGTCCTGGTCGACGGCATAGAGAATGCTCGACGCGAACTCCGGTCCAACATCGACCGTTCGGTGTGGGTGCTGTCCGGCTTGTCCAACGGCGCGTTCGTGCTCACCGTCGTCGCCTCGGTGGCGTTCGGCGTCGGCTTGTTCCCAAGATTGCGTGAGTACCTGTGAAACGCCTGCTCGCCGTCGGAATCCTGACCACCGCTCTGCTGGTCGGCTGCGCGCCGCCGGAAAGCCCTGCGCCACAGGTCGATACGACGTTCACCGAACCGCCGCTACCGGACGGCGCATCCGTGGCCGCTCGGCCCACCGAGACCCCCGCCGACGACGAATGCGCCCGTCCCACCGCGAGCCTGCGCCCACTGCCGACCGGAACGGACGCCCCGCCGGTACCGCAGCCCACCGTCGACGCACTGCGCGCAGAGGGCCGCTTGGTCGTCGGACTCGACACCGGCAGTAATTTGTTCAGCTTCCGTGATCCGATGAGCGGGCAGCTGGTGGGGTTCGACGTCGACATCGCGCGGGAAATCTCACGAGACCTGTTCGGCGACCCGAACCGGTTGGACTTTCGCATCCTGACCTCCGCGCAACGTCTGGAAGCTCTGCAGAATTCGACGGTGGACATCGTGGTCAAGACCATGACCATCACCTGCGCTCGCCGCCAGGACGTGCAGTTCTCCACCGTGTACTTCCAAGCGCAACACCGCATTCTGGTGGTGCAAGGGTCCGGCATCCGCGGTGTCGACGACCTGGCGAACAAACGCGTCTGCGCCGTCGAAGGAACCACCTCGCTTCGCAGACTGCAGCGAGTGCAACCTGCGGCAACCGTGGTCACGGTGCCGATGTGGTCGGATTGCCTTGTGGTGCTTCAACAACGACAGGTCGACGCCATCAGCACCGACGACGCCATTCTCGCCGGCCTGGCTGTCCAGGATCCGTACCTCCAGATCGTCGGCGAGAGCTTGAGCCCGGAACCGTACGGGGTCGGGATCAATCGAGAGAGCGAGGATCTGGTGCGATTCGTCAACGCAACGTTGGCCCGCATCCGCGCCGACGGCACCTGGAACAGCATCTACAACCGGTGGCTGACGGTGCTCGGCCCCTCTCCCGGTCCCCCCAGCGCGTCGTACAGCGACTAGGGGCCGACATGACGGACGACGGGCTCTCATGACAGACGACGAACAGCAACCCACTGCCCCCGCGGACAGGACACAGGCAGTTCTGCGGGCCGACACCGGCGAACGCACCCGAGCAGTGCTGCGGAACCCCGGTGCGCCATCCGCGCCCATCGACGATCGGACAGCACGAACGCCGGGGCCGGAAGCGCCGATCGCCGGATCGATCGAGCGCGGAACAGCCAAATCCGCTGCAGCACTGAGCGCATCCACCCGCGCCAAGACGGGGAGGTCCCGATCCGGGCGATCACGCAGCGGTGGTGTTCGGCGCCGACTGGGCGGTGGTCTGGTGGACGTGCCCAGGGTGGAGCCGATCGATCCCGAAACTGCGGTGATGTCCGATCCGACGGTGCCGCAGCACAAGCGGTTCTGCTGGAAGTGCAACGCGAAGGTCGGCCGGAGCGAGCCGGGCGAAGCGAACATCGCCAAAGGTGTATGCCCGCACTGCGGCACGACGTTCGACTTCACGCCGCTACTGGAGCCGGGCGATCGAGTGGTCGGCCAGTACGACGTCCAGGGCTGCATCGCGCACGGCGGACTCGGCTGGATCTATCTGGCCATCGACCGCAACGTCAGCGACCGCTGGGTGGTCCTCAAGGGTCTGCTGCACTTCGGCGACGAGGAGGCCCACGCAGTCGCGGTCGCGGAGCGCCAGTTCTTGGCCGAGGTAGCGCATCCCGGCGTGGTCAAGATCTACAACTTCGTCGAACAACCCCGCAGCGACGGGTCGACCGTCGGCTTCATCGTCATGGAGTACGTCGGTGGACGGTCGCTACGCGACATCCTCGGCACGTGCGACGGCGGCAGAATGCCCGTCGAGCAAGCCCTCGCCTACGTACTGGAAGTGCTTCCGGCACTGGGCTATCTGCATTCGATCGGCCTGGTGTACAACGACCTCAAACCCGAGAACATCATGGTCTCCGACGACCAGATCAAACTCATCGACCTCGGCGCGGTCGCGGGCATCGAGGATTACGGCTACCTGTACGGCACGGTGGGCTACCAGGCGCCGGAGATCGTCAAGACGGGGCCGACGGTGGCGTCGGACATCTTCACGGTGGGCCGGACACTTGCGGTACTGACTCTGGACATGCCGTCGAAGAACGGCAAGTATCTCGACGGCCTGCCGTCGATCGAGGACTCCGACGTGCTGCAGCAATTTCCGTCGCTGCACCGGCTGCTGTTGCGCGCAACCCACGAGAATCCCGCTCGACGGTTTCGATCCGCGGACGAGTTCGCCGGGCAGGCAACCGGCGTACTCCGCGAGATCCTGGCCATCCGGACCGGAGTCGAGCGGCCCGGACTGTCCACGGTGTTCAGCCCGCCCCGCACCACCTTCGGGACCGAGCAGTCGGTGGGCCGCACCGATACCTACGTGGACGGTACGGTGCGTCACCAACGAATGACCGCCGCAGAAGTTGTTGCGGCGCTTCCCGTTCCGCTGGTGGACCCCAATGACCCGAGCGCACCCTTGCTCGCGGCGGCAGTACACGTCGAGCCTCAGCAGACCTTGGACTCGTTGCAACACGCCAAACGTAACGGCATCGAGCGCGTCACCGCGGGCGCGGACAAGAGCTCGGATTCCGCGTCCCCTGTCGACCTGGGTGTGGAGATCACCCTCGCCGAGGTCAAAGCCAATCTGGATCTGGGGAACGTCGTCGAGGCAACCGAGATCTTGGCCAAGGTGCAGTCCGAGGACCACGCCGCCGATCCATGGCGCGTGCAGTGGTACGCGGGGCTGATCGCCCTTCTGCATCACGAATACGATTCTGCGTTCACGTGTTTCGACAACGTACTCGGGGCGATGCCGGGAGAGCTGGCCCCCAAGCTCGCTCTCGGTGCCACCTCGGAACTACTCGGTCATGTCTCCGCCGGCACAGCGGAGGAAGCCGAGGAGTGGCGGGCCCGGGCCGAGGGCCTCTACCGAGCGGTGTGGCGCACCAACCGGGGCATCGTGAGCTCGGCGTTCGGCTTGGCCCGGCAATTGCAGCGCCGCGGCGATCAGACCGGGGCCATCGCTGCACTCGATCAGGTGCCCATCAGTTCGCGGCACTACTCGATGGCACGCATGACCAGCGTGTTGACGCTGTTGATGGATCGCTCGCGGGCCGAACTGTCCGAGGCCGACTTCCGTTCTGCCGCACGGCGAGTGGCGCTGTTACCCAAGGCGGAGAGCCGCGCGCTGCAGATGCGAACGCTGGTGCTGGCCATGGCTCTGGACTGGATCGTCTCCGGGCACGCCGCCACCGCCGAGCGTGAACCCATACTCAGCGTGCCGTTCAACGAGGACGGGTTGCGGCGCGGCACCGAAAAGGGCCTACGGGCGTTGGCTCGCAACGCCACCGACCGCGCGCACCGCTTCTCGTTGGTGGACCTGGCGAACGCCATCCGGCCCCGATCTCTGTTCTAGTCGGTTGTACGCACCAGATCGTCCGTCGCGCGAGCAATGGCGAGTTCCTCGTTGGTCGGCACCACCAACACCGTGACCTGCGAGGAATCGGTCGAGATCACCCGAGCCTGCTTGCTGCGCACAGCATTGCGTTCGGCATGGATCTCGATACCGAAGTTGGTCAGGTTATCGAGCGCGTCGGCACGGACGGCCACTGCATTCTCACCGACACCCGCGGTGAAGGTGATGACGTCGAGCCGGCCCAGTCCGAGCATGTACGCGCCGATGTATTTGCGCAGCCGGTGAATGTAGACGTCGTATGCCAGCCGCGCCGATGCGTCGCCGTCGTCGATGCGTTGCCGGAGTTGCCGGAAGTCGTTGACCCCGGACAACCCGATCAGGCCGGAACGACGGTTGAGCAATGTATCGATATCGTCGACGCTCATGTCCGCGCTGCGGCGCAGGTGCATGATGACCCCGGGATCGATATCGCCACTGCGCGTGCCCATCACGAGTCCCTCGAGCGGAGTCAGGCCCATCGAGGTGTCGACGGCCCGGCCACCGGAGACCGCCGAGGCCGACGCCCCGTTGCCCAGGTGCAGCACGATCTGGTTCAACTCCGCGAGATCGCGACCCAGGAATTGCGCCACCTGTTCCGACACGTACTGGTGCGAGGTGCCGTGAAAACCGTAGCGCCTGATGTCGTGCTCGGCGGCGACGGTCGCATCGATCGCGTAGGTCGCGGCCGCGTCGGGCAGAGAATGAAAGAAGGCGGTGTCGAACACGGCCACATGCGGCACGTTCAGCAGTTGCTTCCGGGCCACCTCGATGCCGAGGACATTCGGCGGGTTGTGCAGCGGCGCAAGGCTGCTCAGGTCTGAAATCTGCTGGAGGACAGCGTCGTCGATGATCGTCGGCCGGTGGAAGACCTTCCCGCCGTGGACCACTCGATGCCCGACGGCGGTGACCTCGGAGCCCAGTTCGATGCCGGCGTCGGACAGCATCTCGAAGGCCAGGGCCAGACCGGCACCGTGGTCCTCGATGTGCTGGGTTCGCTCGGTGCTCTCGCCCCGGTAGTCGAGCTCGACGCGGCCGTCGGACTCGCCGATGCGCTCGACGAGTCCACTGGCCATCGACTCCCCCGACCCGGGATCGATCAGCTGAAACTTGACCGAGGACGACCCCGAGTTGACGACGAGGATGCTCACGATTCGCTGTTCTCCTTGGTCGCGTTGGCAATTCCCTGTGCCTGAATGGCTGTGATGGCAACGGTATTGACGATGTCCTCGACGAGTGCGCCGCGAGAGAGGTCGTTGACGGGCTTGCGCAGGCCCTGAAGCACCGGTCCCACGGCGACGGCGCCGGCGCTGCGTTGGACGGCCTTGTAGGTGTTGTTTCCGGTGTTGAGGTCCGGGAAGATGAACACCGTTGCGCGACCGGCAACGTCGGAATCGGGCAGCTTCGACGCGGCGACGGACGGTTCGATGGCCGCGTCGTACTGGATCGGGCCCTCTACGAGTAGCTCCGAATTTCGTTCGCGGACCAGCGCGGTGGCCTCACGAACCTTGTCGACGTCTGCCCCGGAACCGGATTCGCCGGTGGAGTACGACAGCATGGCCACCCGTGGTTCGATGCCGAACTGGGCCGCGGTCTGCGCGGAGGAGACAGCGATGTCGGCCAGTTGCTCCGCAGAGGGATCCGGCACCACTGCGCAGTCGCCGTAGGCGAGCACGCGATCGGACAAGCACATCAGAAAGATCGACGACACCGTCGACACTCCTTCGGTGGTCTTGATGATCTCGAACGACGGCTTGATGGTGTGTGCGGTGGTGTGCGCCGCCCCGGAGACCATGCCGTCGGCAATACCCTTGTGCACCATCATCGTTCCGAAGTACGAGATGTCTGCCATGATCTCGCGGGCGCGTTCGATCGTCATGCCCTTGTGCTTGCGCAGTTCGGTGTATTCGGCCGCGAAATCCTCGGTGTACTCGCAGTTGTTCGGGTCGAGGACGGTGGCGTTGTCGAGGTCGACGCCCAGTTCCGACGCCCGTCGGCGAATGGGACCTTCCTCGCCGAGGATCGTCAGGTCTGCCACCTGACGCTGCAGCAGTCGACCGGCGGCCCGAAGAATACGGTCGTCGCCGCCCTCGGGGAGGACGATGTGCTTGCGGTCCGCACGGGCCCGGTGGATCAACTGGTACTCGAACATCTGCGGCGTGGTGATGGTCGGTATGGCGATATCCAGCCGTCCCAGAAGGGTTTTCGCATCCACTCGTTGTTCCATCAAACCGAGTGCGGTGTCGACCTTGCGCTGCGAACCCACCGCTACGCGGCCGCGGGTCTGCGCGGCGGCAGAGGCAGTGTCGAAGGTGCCCAGTTCGGTGGTGAGAATCGGCAACCGGGGACCGAGCCCCGCGACCAGACGTGCAATGGCCGGATGGGGTTCGATGCCGCCGTTCATGATGATGCCGGCCAACGACGGAAAGCCCTCGGCCTCATGGGCATTGACCAGCGCGAGCAGCACGTCCGATCGGTCGGCCGGTGCGATCACGACCACGCCTTCGGTGAGTCGTTCGAGGATGTGCTCGGCAGTCATGCCACCTACCATCACCCGCAACGCTTCCCGCTGCAGCAGCGAAGAATCACCGCTGTAGAGGGTTCCGTCGACTGCGTCGAGCAGTTCGGCCATGGTCGGAGCGACGAGGAGCGGGATCTCGGGCAGGCTCCAGGCCGGCACTCCCACCGACGCCAACGCATCGGTGACTGCGTCCAGATCGTCCGGCGCGCAACGATTCGCCACGATCGCAGCCAGATGCGCGTGATGTTGCCGTAGTTCGCCCTGGCACAGCGTGGCCAACTGCGCGATCTCGTCGGGCGTCCTACCGGACCCACGCAGCGCCAGCAACACCGGGGCGCCGAGATTGACGGCGATGCGGGCATTGAAGCCGAGTTCGCTGGGGCTGCCGACGTCGGTGTAGTCGCTGCCCACGATCACGACCGCGTCACACTGGGACGCCACCTCGTGGTATCGATCGACGATCTTGCTGAGCGCTGCCTCCTGATCGGCGTGCACCTGCTCGTACGTGACACCGAGCGACTGCTCGTACGTCAAATCTGCGGTGGTGTGCTCGACGAGCAGCTCCAGAATGTAGTCGGGCTCCTCCGTAGAGCGAGCGATGGGACGAAACACACCCACCCGGGCGGCCGTCGCCGCGAGCATCTGCAGCACACCCAAGGCGATCGTGGACTTGCCGGAGTCGCCCTCCGGCGACGCGACATAGATGCTCGAGGGATAAATGTCTGCCGTCTCGGCGGTGGTGGACTCAGCCATGGTGTCAGCCTAATGGGACCAGAGCGGCGCGGCTGGTTCCTCGGGATTCATGCGCACGGGCAGTCCGTGGTTGACACCGGACGCACCGCGATGTCCTATGAGCCATGGCCGAATCACCGTTTCCGGATGTTCGTTGGGGCAGCGAGACATCGTTCATCCGAAAGCCCGCCGTCAAGTTCGCCTCGACCAAGCCCGGTTCCTGGGTGATCAGAAACCTCGCCGGAGTCGATCGGTGGTTGCTGACCAAGTCGAACGGCCGTTTCACCGTCCTGGGACCGATCGCGGCTCCGGTGGTGCTGCTGACCACCACGGGCCGTAAGTCCGGACAAGCCAGAACGAGTCCGCTGCTGTACTACCGGGAAGGCGACAAGATCTACGTCGTCGGATCCAACTTCGGTCAGCAACACCACCCGGCGTGGACGTCGAATCTGCTCGCCGACCCGAAAGCCGTCGTGGCCATCGGCGGCAAGAAGATTCCGGTGACGGCCACCCGGATCACCGGCGACGAGAAGGCCCGTATCTACCGACAGTTCGACGCGATGGTCGAGGTGTACGGCGAGTACGAAACGAGGACCGACCGAGACATGCGGTTGTTCGCACTCTCGGCCGATCGCTAGCCTCTTCGGACGTCAGCCGAGCTTGCGCAGGCGTGGTGCCAGATCCTTCTCGAACAGTTCGAGGAACCGCTTCTGATCGTGGCCGGGTGCGTGGAACACCAGGTGATTCAGTCCGGCGTCGGTGTACTGCTTGACCTTCTCCACGGCTTCGTCGGGGTCCGACGCCACGATCCAGCGCTTGGCGACCTGCTCGATCGGCAGTTCGTCGGCAGCCTTCTCCATCTCCATCGGGTCGTCGATCGAGTGCTTCTGCTCCGGCGTCAGTGACAGCGGAGCCCAGAAGCGGCAGTTCTCCAGTGCGAGTTCGGGATCGGTGTCGTAGCTGATCTTGATTTCGATCATCTTGTCGATCTTGCCCGCATCGCGCTCGGCCTTGCCCGCGCCCTCTTCGACGGCCGGCAGCAGCTTGTCGGTGTAGAGCTCCATACCCTTGCCCGAGGTGCAGATGAAACCGTCGCCCGCGCGTCCTGCATACCGCGCGACGACGGGACCGCCGGCCGCGATGTAGACCGGGATCCCGCCCTCGGGAACGTCGTAGATCGACGCGCCCTTCGTCGTGTAGTACTCGCCCTCGAAGTCGACTCGATCGCCGAGCCACAGCTCGCGCATCAAACGGACCGACTCGCGCAGCCGAGCGAAACGTTCCTTGAATTCCGGCCATTCGCCGGTGAACCCGGTGGCGATCTCGTTGAGTGCCTCACCGGTACCCACACCGAGCATGATGCGTCCGGGATACAGGCAACCCATGGTGGCAAATGCCTGCGCGATGACCGACGGGTTGTAACGGAACGTCGGTGTGAGCACCGAGGTACCGAGCTGAATCGTGTTCGTGCGCTCGCCGACCGCGGTCATCCAGGCCAGCGAGAACGGAGCGTGGCCGCCTTCGTGACGCCACGGCTGGAAGTGGTCACTGACAGTCGCGGAGTCCATACCGTGCTGCTCGGCGAGAACACCGAGTTCGACGAGCTCCCGCGGCCCGAACTGCTCCGCCGATGCCTTGTACCCGAGCTTGAGACCCTGCGCCACGCCGAACTCCTGTCGTTGGTCGTCTAGTACCTCGATTGTGCACCTGCGGCGGTTGAGAGCGCGCTACTGGATCCCCAGAACCGTGACCACGGCTGCCAACACCGCTACTGCACCGATGCCGACCGCGAAGATCCACAGATCTCGGGACTCGGGCATGGGCGCACCGTTCTCCAGGGCATCTCGGACGCGCATCCACCGGCGCAGTCCGACAATCGGTGCCGCTGCCGCGAGTCCGATGAGAATGAGGCCCAGTGCCGTCCGAACCCATCCGGTACTGAAATCGGGAACCAGATGGACGATCGCAATTCCGCCTGCCAGTAGACCGAGCGACGTCCGCAGCCAGGCGAGAAAAGTGCGTTCGCTGGCGAGGGTGAACCGCTCGTCGGGTCGCGTCACGTCTGAGCGCGCGATGTCGGGGCGGTGATGCGCTCGCGAATCAGATGGGCAACTAATTCAGGATCGCCGGGGGTGAAGACCGGCGAGATGCGGCGGATGGTGAGCACCACTGCAGTGTCCTTCTTAGGACGCATCACGTCCAGCGGGAACCACTGGTCCGTAGTCGAGGCACCCCACAGGCGCCACCGACCGTTCCAATTGCCGAGGACGGCAGTGTCGACGGCGCGAATCTTGTCGTATGGAACGAACTTCCTGATGGCTAGAGGGAAGTGGTACCGCCTCAACGTGACGCCTGACTCGTCGAGAAGAACCAGTCCATCGTCGTAGATTACGTCGCGATTTATTTGCACAAGTAACGATAAATCTCCGCGGAGCTGTCTCGCAACGGCAGATTCCAGAACTTGTCGGTGGCTCGGGTTAGTCTTCTTTCAGTTCGAACATCAGTTCTGGTTCGGTTCACTGGGGGGTGAAAACGATGGCAATACCGACCGTGTCACTGGACGCTTTGACCGCTGCCGCGCAAGCAGAAAACCGTCAAGCGGCCCGCAAGATCGCCGCGTGCTATCGCGTGCATTGCGACTGGATCACCCTCGACACCAAACACAAGCACTACAGCCGATACGGACGCACCGAAATGGCGGTGGCGTTGGGGTGTTCGGCCACCGTCGCCGAGGCCTACGTTTCGGTCGCAGTCGCCCTGCACACCCGACTGCCCCTGGTGAAGAAGGCATTCGAGACCGGCGAGATCGACCTCCCACGAGTACGGACTGTGTGCCGAATCCTCGACAACCTGTCCGACGACATCATCAAGTCCGTTGAAGCCGAGATCGTCGAAGCAGCGCGGCGGTCGTCACCGGGTCCGCTCGAGAAGGAGATCTGGGACATCCTGGTACGGGTCGCGCCCGAGGAAGCAGCAGCGCTACGCGAGTTCGCCAAGAGATTCCGCACCGTCACCTACAGCCCCGCCGGCGAACTCGCCCGCATCCGAGCGGAACTGACCGCACCCGAAGCCGCGGCCGCATGGCAACTCCTGGAAGAAATGGCCGACACCCTCTGCCCGAAAGACCCCCGCGGTAAAAAGGAACGCCTGTGCGATGCGTTCATGGCCCGGATGCACGGCGAACCCCGCCTGGCGTGTCTGTGCCAGCGCGAGGATTGCCCGAAGACAGATGCTGAGCTGCCGGATCGGCGGGTGCCGTTGACGATGGTCACCGTCGACATCGCCACCCTCATCGGACTGAGCGCGAACCCCGCGTACTTGGCCGGCCACGGCTCCATCGATCCGGAACTTGCTCGGGAGTTGGCGCGCAAAAGTCAGTGGCAGATCCTGCTCACCGAAGCAGTCACCCTCGCCGAAAAACTCGGCCTCGCGGTACAGAACACCGAGACCGGGGAATGGGAACAACGCACCGACGCCCAAACGACCGATGCTGCAACAGGATCCGAGGCGGGAACGGTGGCGGACGCAGACTCGGATACTGATAATGAAGAGGCAATCGGGTCGGCCACGGATTCGGATGGAGAGGCTGATTCCTCGACCGAACCGACCTCGGCCGATTCACCGGCACCTGCGCCGGGAAACACCTCCGCAACGGCACCACCGGCACCGGCGCACGACGTCGACGAGTTCCAGAAGAACGACGAGTCTGCGTCGACACCCGAACTCACCATTGCCCCATCAGCAACTGCCGATCCGGGCACCACCAATCCCGTTCGGAAGCGAGCAGAAGTCGCAGCCTCGGCGCTGAGCGACCCTCCATCCGAGCCGGTGCCGGAAACCGGCCCAGAATCGACGGAGGTTGTCCCAGATCCGCACTCAGGCGAAAGCACCGTATCCTCGGCACGTCGCTCTGCGCCGAACCTTTCCCAACCAGCCAATCCCTCAACGACATCCGGCTTCATACAGCCTGGCTCAACAGCGTCCACTCCGACGTCAGCCGATTTCCCGGCACCGGGAACAGGCCCGACCGCCGGTGCCGCCACCGACAACTGGCACCAGCGACGCCCCGGATCACTGACCTCCGCCGCGGCTCTGTTCTGCACTCACACACCCGTCGGCCGGGGCCCACGGCACAGCTCTGCCCTCGACCTGTCCACCGAGATTCGGCGCAACAACCGGACGATCCATCCCACAGGCCGTACACCCTCAGGCATCCACCTCGGCAACGCCTCCCTCGCCGCCGCACTCGAAGCCGCGATCGCCGCCGACCCCACCCTCGGAAAATCCGTCGCCCGCGACCCACTGACCGACCGCGCCCTCATCTACCGACCCGACGCCCTCACCACCGCAGCAGTCCGACTCCGCGACCGACACTGCCGCTTCCCCGGCTGCCAGCGTCCCGCCGCACAATGCCAACTCGACCACATCGCACCGTTCGACCACGCAAACCCCCGCGGCGGCGGCTGGACCACCATCAACAATCTCCAATGCCTCTGCGAGTACCACCACACCGTCAAAACCGCCGGCTACTGGCAAGCCGTCATGCTCCCCGGCGGCGCGATCCTGTGGACCTCCACCTCCAAGACCACCCGAATCACCCTGCCCGCCAACGGAACAACTGTGCCCATCCTCGGCAACGACCTCCGACCCAATATCCCCACCAAACCCAGAAGATCCGGCATCATCGCCTACCCCGAAACACCCCGAAGCCCGGAGCCTGAGTCGCAAGTGACTACCGACGACACAGACGAACCGCCCTTCTAGGCCGGCGCTATCTCGGTCGAATTCGATGCCGGCGTTCTCACCAGCGTCAGATGCGAGGTCCGGCGTAGCTCGAATCCGATGGAGAGGTAGAGCTCGATGGCACGGACATTCGCATCCGACGCGTGGAGGAACGGCTTCTCACCGCGGGCGCGGATTCCGTGACCGACCGCGCGCACCAGGTCCGTGGCCAGGCCCTGCCCTCGGAATGCCGGATCGGTGCACACCGCGCTGATTTCCGTCCACCCCGGCGGGTGCATGCGCTCACCGGCCATGGCAATCAAGGCGCCACCGCGTCGGACTCCGAGGTAGGTCCCGAGCTCGATGGTCCGGGGCAGGAACGGGCCGGGCTCGGTACGGCGAACCAGGTCGAGCATCTCCGGAACATCTGCCGCCGTCAGCTCGACGGCGTCGTCGAAGGGCCGTGTCTCGAGATGCGTTGCGATGAGCTGAACCAAGCCGAAGGTCTCCACGTGCGACCATCCCCCGGGCAGTGCGCGCTCCGGACCGTCCAGCCCCACCACTGTCCGCGGGCCGAACAGGGCAGCGATGTCGTTCCAATCCTGCTGTTCGAGCACGTCGGGGTGCGCGAGAAACGGAGACACCTCGGGATCCGCCCGCATGATTCGTCCGCGCCGGACTGCGAAGCGCGAGAGCGCACCGTCGAGGGAATTGCGGACGGGGTCGTCGAGAGGATGAGCAGACACAGCAAATAGAGTCGCACGAACGGTCGTCGGTCAACGCACCGTCGAGTCGGTCACCAATACTTATACCGGTATAGTTATTCGTCGGACGACGAAAGGCATCGCATGATCGAGATTCTCCCGCCCAGCAAGATCCCTCTCGCACGTAAATCGGGTGCCTTGGTCGCCGAGATTCTCGAAACCGTCCGCGAGCGCGCCACCGTCGGCACCAATCTGCTCGAAATCGACCAGTGGACCAAGGACATCATCCTCGGAGCCGGTGCGACGTCCTGCTATGTCGACTACGCGCCGTCGTTCGGTCGCGGTCCGTTCGATCATTACATCTGCACCTCGGTCAACGATGCTGTGCTGCATGGCCTTCCGCACGATTACTCGCTGGCCGACGGCGATTTGCTCACCCTCGATCTTGCCGTGGTCCTCGGTGGCGTTGCCGCGGATTCGGCCATCAGCTTCGTCGTCGGCGAGCCTCGACCCGAAGACGCGGCCATGATCGACGCCACCGAACGCGCGCTGGCCGCGGGAATTGCTGCGGCGCGTCCGGGAAACAAGATCGGTGACATCTCCCATGCCATCGGCACGGTACTGAAGGGTGCGGGCTACCCGATCAACATGCAATTCGGCGGCCACGGCATCGGATCCACGATGCATCAGGACCCACACGTGTCCAACAACGGGCGCCCGGGCCGCGGCTACGGCCTTCGCCCCGGCCTGATGTTGGCGCTCGAGCCATGGATCATGGAGGACACAGACGAACTCGTCACCGACGACGACGGGTGGACTCTGCGCAGTACGACGGGATGCCGCACCGCCCACAGCGAGCACACGGTCGTCATTACCGACGACGGTGCGGAGATCATGACCGTGCGGGCCTGACTACAGGCGCTTCTCGAACGTGTTCGAGAACGGCAGGACCTGGTAGGGCGGAAACACCGGGATTCGGGTGTAGCCGTTCTTCTCGTACAGTCGAACTGCATCTGGCTGCCTGTCGCCGGTCTGCAGAATCAGCCGTGCCAAACCCTGATCACGGACGGCATTCTCCGACGCCTCCAACAGGGCCGTCGACACTCCAGTGCCGCGATGATCGGGATGAACGAACATGCGCTTGAGCTCCAAGTCGGCACCGTTCCACCGCAGAGCAGCATGCCCGACGGCCTGCTCTACACCGTCCGCGTCACGGCTGTACACGACGAATGTCCGGTGCACAGCACTCTCGTCGACGGCGTTGGCCTGGGTTTTCGACATCAGAGCGGCCCGGTCTGCGTATCGGGGACCCACCTCGGCCATCATCGACGCACGCAGGGCTTCGGCGTCGCGATGATCCCAGTCGACGGCACGGGTGAACAGGACTGCGCGGGGGCGAGATACATCGGTCACGCCTGATCGCAACACGTCGACGATCACCGGTCAACTGTTGCTGCGCACATTGTCCAACTGCCCGGAATTGTCCAGCGCACCCTTTGTCTCACGGCCTCTGGCCAACGAAGCCACAGTCGTCGTCCACGTCTCTGATTCCGGCACGTCCGATGGCGACCCGGTGTCGGGAATCCGCGTCATCACCGAACCCGGGGTGTTGCGCAGCGCCTGACGTCACTGCGGCAAAACTAGCGCGAGAGAGCAGCAGTTCTGCGTCGACGGTTTCGTCGGACCACCACGAACACGAGCAGAGCAACCAGAACCACGGCAATCACTGCGCCGAGTGCCGTCGCACCGCGGAAACCCGGTGCGCTGGTGTCGAGGGTGCGTTCGCCCGCGTGAGCAGCGTTGCTGGTACCGAGGACGATCGTGAGCGTCAACAGGTTCGGGATCGCCGTGACGACAGCGAGGATCACCGACCCGATGGCGAGCGGCTTACCTGCCCGACCCTTGCGGACCGACCAGGCGCTCCAGAAGAACACGAGCGGCGCGAACGTGCAGACGATTCCGAACAGCAAGCCCCACAGAATGCCCTTGGTGAACGTACGGTCGGCCAGCTCCTCGACCCGCAGACTCCACCAGCGCGGAAGGAAGGCCGCCAGGACGAAATAGGCGATCAGCAACAGGACGATGCCGACTCCGACGAGGATGCCCCGCCGCTTCCAGTTCGCCGAGTTGGTCGACGGTGCGGGCGTGGTCGAATCGGCAGTCATGACGCCATCGTAGATCGTGCAGAGCAGTACCCCACCCGAGTCGAGACCCGATCGTTAGCCGGGCGTTTCGGAGCGCGCGTTCTGTCCTACGGTGTTCGTCTGCTCAGGGGCTCCTGGGCCGAAAACTCATGGCACCTGCGATAGGCCACGCTGCGTCAACCAATTGCCTCGACATCAGGTGCGATGCGCAGTCCCGCAACCAACACCCGCGCCATTTTTCGTGGGTCGTAGCGGGGGTCCGCCGCGCCGATACACAGGTTGCCGACTGCACGCATCAGCTCGATTGCGGCCTGCCCCGGTGCAATCTCTCCCGAATCCGCAGCGGCCTCGAGCAGTGAATCGCACACGGGCACGAGCCGATCGAGGAAGTAGCTGTGCAGATTCTCGAATCCGGCACTGTCCGACTGCATCGCCTCGGCCAGGCCATGTTTGGTGACCAGGAAGTCGACGAACCGGTCGATCCACAGCACCAACGCGGCGTGCGGTGATTCACGACCCGCCAGCAGCTCCTGACCCGCGAGAACACACGCGTCCACCTGATGCCGGAAGACGGCAACGACGAGGTCCCCACGCGTCGGGAAGTGTCGATAGATGGTTCCCACTCCGACGCCGGCACGGCGGGCGATCTCGCGCACCGGTACCTCTACTCCAGAATCGACGAACGCCGTCGCAGCCGCGTCGAGCAAGGTCGCTTCGTTGCGCCTCGCGTCCGCTCGTTTCTTCGGCTGCCCGGGTTCGGCCTCGGCCACAGTCCCTCCACGTGTCGACAAACGGAACAACGTTCCGTATGTTGGTTTACGGAACACGGTTCCGCTTACGCACAGAGTAACCCCACAGAGGCCACAAGGAGATCACCATGCAGTACCGCACATTGGGGCGCACCGGAGTCCAGGTCAGCACGCTCTCGCTCGGCGCGATGAACTTCGGCGCCATCGGCCGCACGACGCAAGACGACGCCACCGCGATCGTCGATGCCGCACTCGAGGGCGGCATCAACCTCATCGACACCGCCGACATGTACAGCCAGGGACAATCCGAGGAAATGGTGGGCAAGGCCATCGCGGGTCGGCGAGAGAACATCGTGCTGGCCACGAAAGTGTTCAACCCGATGGGCGACGAACGCAATCATCAGGGCAGCTCACGTCGCTGGATCGTCACCGAACTCGAGAACAGCCTGCGCAGACTCGGAACCGATCATGTCGACCTCTACCAGATACACCGCTGGGATCCCACGACGAGCGACGAAGAAACTCTCTCTGCGCTGACGGATCTGCAGCGCGCCGGGAAGATTCGCTACTTCGGCTCCTCCACCTATCCGGCCTACCGAATCGTTCAGGCGCAGTGGGCCGCACGGGAACACCGTCTCGGGCGCTTCGTCACCGAGCAGCCACCGTACTCGATCCTGCAGCGCGGCATCGAATCCCACGTCCTCCCCGTCACGCAGGAGTACGGAATGGGGGTACTCGTATGGAGCCCACTGGCGGGCGGCTTCCTGTCCGGAGCCATCCGAGCCGGACAGGCGGCCACCACCAACCGCGCGGCGATGATGCCCGAGCGTTTCGGTACGGACACCCCCACCGGGCAGGCCAAACTCGCAGCCGTCGAAGAACTGGCGACGCTCGCCGACGACGCCGGACTCACATTGATCCAACTGGCACTCGGTTTCGTGACCGCCCACCCGGGAGTCACCAGCGCACTCGTCGGGCCTCGTACCGTCGACCATCTACAGTCGCAGCTCGCTGCCGCCGACACCGTCCTGCCGGCAGACGTCCTCGACAGAATCGACGAGATCGTCGCTCCTGGAGTCGATCTCTCCCCCGGCGACAAGTTCGACACCCCACCTGCTCTGCTCGACGCCTCGTTGCGGCGGCGCTGACATGGCGAGTTTCGGGTTGATGACCCCTCCGCAGAACGTCTCCTACGCCGACCTGGTGCGGGTATGGCGCGAGGCCGACAGCATTCCCGAGATCGAGCATGCATGGCTGTTCGATCACCTCATGCCCATCGGCGGCGACCTCGACGGCCCGATCTTCGAAGGCTGGACGATGCTGGCCGCACTGGCAGCTCAGACCGAGCGGATGCGATTGGGACTGATGGTGACCAGCAACCGCATTCGTCCGCCGGCGATTCTCGCCAAAATCGCCGCGACGGTCGACGCGGTCTCGGACGGGCGGCTGGACTTCGGCATCGGCGCCGGGTCGCGGCCGAGTGTGCCGATGGCGCGACGGGAGTACGACGGCAACGGTCTGCCGTACAGCGACGCCGCGAATGCCGTTGCGAGACTCGGTGAGTCGCTCACGGTAATTCGCAAGCTCTGGACCGAGGACGAACCTTTCGACTTCCACGGCAGCCACATCGACCTCGTCGGGGCGTTCCAGAACCCGAAGCCTGTTCAGAGACCGGGTCCGCCGATCGTGATCGGCGGCCGAGCAGCAGGGGTGCTGCGCCTCGTCGCCGAGCACACCGACATATGGAACATTCCCGGCGGGGACCTCGACGACGCACTGGACCGAGCGAGACTTCTCGACCGATTCTGCGGGGAGATCGGACGCGATCCCGGGACGATCACCCGATCGATTGCACTCGGGGTGTCGTTCGAGGAACTCGAGAAGACGAGGAACGACATCGGTGAGGCGGTAGCTGCCGGATTCGATCACGTCGTTCTCATCGTCCCGGGCCCTTACCCCGAGGGCATCGCACACCGAGTGACCGAGGAGTTCGTCCGTCACTCGTGAGCGCCTCTGAGCTGGGTTCTGCTGTCAGGGAATCAGAACGAACTTCCCACGCGGGTGACTCGATTGCAGTTCGGCGTGCGCCTTCCCGGCGTCGGCCAGCGGGAAGGTCTTGGCCACCGTCACCTCGAACACGCCTGCACCTGCCTGTTCCAGCAGCACCGGTGACGCGAGGCGTCGACGCTCCATGCTCTCCGGCCCGCCGACGGTGAGAAACCCATCTTTCGATGCACGATCGAAGGCGGCGGTGCTGACCAATCTCGATCTGTCCGTAAGTAATTCGAGTGACACGTCGACGGCCTCGTCGGTTCCCACCGTGTCGATCGCCGCATCCACCCCATGTGGTGCGGCGGCTCGCACACGGTCGATCAGTCCGTCTCCGTATTCGACGGGTTCGACACCGAAGGCCCGCAGTGCATCATGGTTCTGTTGCCGAGCAGTCCCGATGACGGTGGCACCGCGGTCGAGAGCGAGCTGCGCCACCACGGACCCGACGCCGCCGGCTGCCCCGTGCACCAGAACGGTGTCGCCACTCGTGACGCCGACGGATTCCAGTGTGTCGTAAGCGGTTCCCGCTACAGCGAGGACACCCGCAGCAACATTCCAGTCCAATGCTGCCGGTTTCGGGAACACGAACCGCGCGGGAGCCAGGATCCCGTCGGCGTACGTGCCGTTCTTGCCGGAGACAACCACCTCGTCGCCGACGGCGATAGGCCCACCCGAGCCCACGGCAGCTCCGCCGACCGCGACCACGATGCCCGACGCCTCGCTGCCCAACGCAATCGGCAGTTTCGTCGCGTCGGTGCCGAAGGATCCGCTGTAGCTCTTGTAGTCGAAGGGGTTGACGCCGATTGCCCTGACCTCGACCAGCACTTCGCCGTCGGATGGTTCGGGCAGGTCTCGGTCGACGATCTCGATGACTTCCGGACCACCGTAGGACGTTGCAACCGCTGCTCGTGTCATGCGTCGTACAACGGTCGAGAAGACCCTTGTGTTCCGGCTACTCCCCCGACTCGACTCAGACAGCCACCGACAGTTGGGATTCGTCATCGCGAAGCAGACTCGTGCCCGACTGCTGCCGGTCCACGCTCGCCTCGGAAACGTTCAGGCGGCGAATCCAATAGACGATGGTCCGGTCGGCGTCGGCGAACCGGTCGAGCACTTCGATGCACAGCCACGTCGCGACACAGAAGTCCTGCTCCTCCACGTCGAGTCCGATCAGTGTCAGTTCGTCGCCGACTGCGAGCAGGGCACGATCTACTTCCGAATCACCGCTGTTCAGCCACTCCAGGGCACGACGAAGAAGCCTCCAATCGGCAGCGGGCACAGGCTCTCTCACCGACTGTCTACACAATTCAGCTGCCGCGGCGAGCGCATCGGCTACGGGCCTCGACACTGCACCGTCCAACTCGACGAGAATGCCTCGTGGCGAGTCGATCAGGTCTGCCATGAAGTGCCAGCGGTCCGGCAGGGCTGTGTCCTCGGGCCACAGATCCGCGGCACCGAACTGCAATCGGGTGATCAGCTCTTTCGGCGAACTGCACGGAGCACCGAAGCGATAGGCGTCGTTCATGTCGATCATCCCCATTGGGTTCAGCCGGATCAACGGACGCCGACTCGACATCGAGGTCGGCGTACTGACATGCAGTGGCTTTCGTCGTCGAAACAAGCAACGCTGCTGTGGTCGTTACGTCTGCCCTGACGTCATTAGACCCCGTGACCAGCGACTGCGCGACTCGGCGTGACGAAAGATCGGCAACGTCACACTTCTGGATGATGTGTAATCCGCCACATAGCGCAAACCCGATCAGTCCGTTTCGCCCAACGCACAAGCTGGAACGCGTGTTCGGAAACGTGTCGGTGGGTCGCGGTAGATTCTGTTCATGCTTTCGGGGGACGGCGGGTCAGGGGTGGACGGCATCGAGACGGTGCCGCCTCCCCCTGTCGTGTCCGATCCAGAGCTGGCCGTGTTGGTGGATCGGGTGGAGTCCGCGGTCGC